>NZ_JACVJJ010000048.1:0-96198 GCF_015711935.1 Candidatus Solincola tengchongensis | reverse complement strand
GCGCGCGCGGGCGTTGTCTCCGGGAAGCACCGCCCGCCACCCCTCCGGGAGCTCCACCAGCAGGCTCGCCTCGTCTCCGGCTATGGGCTCCGGGCGCAGGAAGACGGCATATCCGGGAAGATAGGCCAGGTCCTCGCCCAGGAAGGGGAAATAGGGCCAGGCCGGCGAGTCCGCGGCCAGGGACTCCAGGTAGGGCGTGCCCGCCCGGTAGCCCGTCAGGTCCACCTCGTAGGCTATGGCCAGAGTTCCCTCTCCCGCGACGGACCAGGCATCGCCCTCTCTGGAAACGGGTAATTCCTCTCCGTCCTTCGAGAAGGCCCTCAGGTTTCGCAGGTGGGAGGGCAGGTCGGCGGCCAGCCCGCCTCCGAACTCCTCCTCCATGCGCAGGAAGAGAGGGTTGGAAGAAGATACCAACTCCATGCTCACCGTAACCGTGCCGGACCCCGCTCCCCGGAGGTCCAGGCGGTAGGTGACCGCCGGCGTGTGAGTGTCCGCGGCCGCCGTCCACCCGGAGAGGGTGAGGGCGGCAAGCACCAGGACCACGGTCGCTTTTTTTATACCTCTCATGCGCAACACCGACCACCATTATCCCAGAAATGGGTCCCGGCTTGAAGGGAGGAGGAGCGAGGCAGTGGGGGTCACAGTCCGCTTTTCTCTTTCTCCTCCTCCGGGCTGGAGAGGTGTGCGTTTCACGGAATACCTCCCGGTTTGAGGGAGGTTGTACAGGTTGTTGGAAGAGCGGATGCGGTTATCGTGCCGAGCCGGGACCCGCTCCCCCTGGTTGTCGTGGACGCCGGATGGCCACAGAGGCAGTACCGGAGGAATCCGGCCCGGGATGGGTTGGATTCTTCTCATCATCTGTTAGTGAGGCCTTAAGGACGTGAAGGTAGAGACTCAAGGTCGAGGCGTGAGGGGAAGAGGGGAGAGGTGACAGGGATATAAAATATATATCCGCTCGCTCCCGGGAGGGGAGGCGGCTCGGCGGGTGGAGGGCGTGCGGATGATGCCCGCCCTTAGGAGGAATTGCGGGAGGGACGTACCGTGCTCGTGGGAGTGGACATAGGCGGCACCTTCACCGACCTGGTATGCGTGGATGGGGGATCCCTGCGCATCTACAAGCTGCCCTCTACCCCTTCCCGTCCGGAGGAGGCCTTCTTCACGGGGCTGCGCGAGGGAGAGATGGAAGGAGCTTCCAGGATAATCCACGGGAGCACGGTGGCCATCAACGCCCTTTTAGAGAGGAAGGGAGCGCGAACCGCCTTGGTGACCACACGGGGTTTCGCCGACCTTTTGACTATCGGGAGGCAGGTCCGGCCCCGGCTCTACGACCTGGGAGTGGAGAAGGTCGCGCCGTTGGTGCCTCCGGACCTGTGTTTCGAGGTCCCGGAGAGGGTGGGTCCGAGGGGAGAGATAATCCTCCCCCTCGAGGACAAGAGGGCGGTCGAGCTGGCCCGGAGAATGCGCGCCATGGGGGTGGAGGCCGCGGCCGTGTGCCTGCTCTTTTCCTTCCTGCGGCCGGATCACGAGTTGAGGGTGGGGGAAGCCCTGGCCTCGGCGGGCCTTGACGTCCACCTCTCCTGCCGGATCCTTCCCGAATACCGGGAATACGAGAGGGCCAGCACGGTGGTTCTCAACGCCTACCTGGCGGGAAGGGTGGCCGGCTACATCGCTGCGCTGCGGCGGGGGGTGGGAGAGGGACGCCTGGAGGTCATGCACTCGGGTGGAGGGACCATGGACCCCGAGGAGGCGCGGGAGGCGGCGGCCAGGACCCTCATGTCCGGTCCCGCCGGAGGGGTGACCGCCGCGGCCAGGATGTGCGAGCTTGCGGGCCTGCAGCGCGCCGTGGCCCTGGACATGGGAGGGACCAGCACGGACGTCTCTCTGCTGGACGGAGGGATAACCCTCACCCCCGAAGGGGAGGTGGAGGGCTTCCCTCTACGTTTCCCCATGATCGACATCCATTCCATAGGGGCGGGAGGCGGGAGCATCGCCCGCCTGGACGAGGGAGGAGCCCTGAAGGTGGGTCCGGAGAGCGCCGGTGCCCATCCTGGCCCGGCCTGCTACGGAAAGAGCGACCTCCCCACCGTGACCGACGCCAACATGGTCCTGGGCAGGCTGCCCGTGGACCGGTTCCTGGGGGGCAGGATGCGCCTCTACCCCGAACGCTCCCATGCCGTCATGCGGGCACTGGGGAGCTCCCTGGGATGGGATGCCCGGAGGACGGCGGCGGGAGTCCTCTGCGTGGCCCTCAACCACATGGCCAGGGCGGTGCGGCTCATGACCGTGGACCGGGGCCATGACCCCCGGGATTTCACCCTCCTCGCCTACGGGGGAGCCGGCCCCATGCACGGTTGCGAACTGGCCGAGCTGCTCGGGATGCGTCGGGTACTGGTGCCCCTCTTTCCGGGAACCTTCTCCGCCTGCGGTCTGGCCATGGCCGACCGGGTGCGCGATTCCTCCCTGACCGTCATGCTTCCCCTGGGAGCGGAGGCCATGGAGCGGGCCAGGGAGGGGTGGAGGAGGATGAGGGGGGCGCTTCCCGACAAATGGAAGGATATGGAAGATTACCTCCATCGTCCGGCGCTGGACCTGCGCTACCGGGGCCAGGCGTATGAGCTCCGGATAGAGGTGGAGGAGGGATGGGATGCCGCGGAGGTGGCGGAGGCCTTCCACCAGGCGCACCAGAGGCGCTACTGCTTCCACCTGGAGGGAACGGAGGTGGAAGTGGTGAACCTCAGGCTGCGCTCGGTAAGGCCCTCGGAGGCGTGTTTCCCGGCCTGGAGAAGAAGAGGAGCGGGCAGGGGACACGGGAGGGCCAGGGTGGTATTCGGCATCCTGGAAGGGGAGCTGGCGGAGGTGGAATGCCCGGTTCTGGAGCGGGAGTCGTTGGGCAGCGGGGAGAGCGTGGAGGGGCCTTGTCTTGTCTGCGAGGAGGACGCCACGGTAGTGGTGCCGCCGGGTTGGCAGGGCCGGGTGGACGGGTACGGGAGCCTGGTGCTGGAGAGGACCGGGAGTTGACCCGGGCGCGTGGAGGGGAAGGGTGATGGAGGTGGAATTGGACGCTGCGAGACTGGAGATCTTCAACAACCTCCTGGCGGAGGTGGCCGAGGAGATGGGAGTGGTCCTGCAGCGTTCCGCCCACTCGGCGAACATCAAGGAGAGAAGGGATTTCTCCTGCGCCGTCTTCGACGCCCGGGGGCGGCTGGTCTCCCAAGCGGCCCACATCCCCGTCCATCTGGGGGCTCTCCCCGTTTCCATGCAGGCCCTGGTGGAATGGCTGGACGGGCGGGGCGAGGTCCTGAGGGAGGGGGACGTGGCGCTCTGGAACGACCCTTTCCGGGGAGGCACCCATCTTCCCGACCTGACCATGGTCTCCGCGGTGTGGTGGGAGGGTCGGCAGGTGGGGTATGTTGTCAGCCGGGCTCACCATGCCGACGTGGGCGGGAGGGCTCCGGGCTCCATGCCCCTGGGCAGCGAGGTCTACCAGGAGGGCCTCATCATCCCCATGCTCCGCTACGCGCGGGAAGGCCGGGTGGTGGAGGACGTGGAGAGCCTCATACTGGCCAATGTGCGGACCCCGGAGGAGAGGAAGGGCGACCTGCGCGCGCAGCTCGGCTCCCTGCGGGTCGGCGAGCGCAGGCTGCTGGACATCGTGACCCGCCACGGCCCGGAAGCGGTGACGCGCTGGATGGAGGAGTTGCAGCGCTATGCGGGTAGAATGGCCGGCGAGGCCCTCTCCCTTCTTCCGGAGGGAGAGTACGCCTTCACCGACTACCTGGACGACGACGGGTGGGGGAACGAGGACATCCCCATCGCGGTGAGAATATCCATATCCGGCGGCAGCTTGAAGGTGGACTTCACCGGTTCCAGTGGGGAGGTTACCGGGCCCTTAAACTGTCCCCGCTCGGTGACCCTCTCCGCGGTTTATTACGTCCTCCGCTGCCTGCTCCCGCCTGGGGCTCCCTTCAACCACGGGTCCCTCGAAAGGGTAGAGGTGATAGTCCCCGAGCGCTCACTCCTGGATGCTTCTCCCCCGCGGGCGGTGGCCGGAGGGAACGTGGAGACCTCCCAGCGGGTGGTGGACGCCTTGCTGGGTGCCCTGGCCCAGGCCCTGCCGGAGAGGATACCTGCCGCCAGCTACGGCACCATGACCAACTTGGCCCTGGGAGGGGAGAAGCCACGCCCCTTCGCCTATTACGAGACCATCGCCGGGGGTTGCGGCGCCCGCCCGTACAAGGACGGCATGGACGCCACCCACAACCACATGACCAACACCATGAATACCCCCGTGGAGGCGCTGGAGTTCGAGTATCCGTTACGCGTGCTCAGATATTCCGTGGCCAGGGGAACAGGAGGGGAAGGGCGATTCCGGGGAGGGGACGGGCTGGAGCGCCACATCCAGTTCCTGGAGTCGGCCCGCCTCACCCTCATAGCCGACAGGAGGCGGCGCGGCCCTTACGGGCTGGGCGGCGGAGGGCCGGGCAAGCCGGGCGAGGACCTCATCTTAAAGAAGGACGGTCGTATAGAGCGCCTGCCCTCCAAGACCGAGATCTGGGTGGAAAGCGGGGACGTGATCATGATCCGGACCCCCGGAGGAGGTGGGTTCGGCAATCCCGAAGACTCCTCTTGAAACCGTGGACACCACCGAGGGCCAGCCGATACCGCCGATGGAGCGTACACGTGACCCGTAAGGGGTAGATTACTTGTTTCTCCTCTGCCAGCGGGTCCTCTTGAGGAGTTTCTTGTGCTTCTTCTTCCGCATCTTCTTGCGGCGTTTCTTGATGACCGAACTCAACCGCGCTCACCTCGTAGCTCGCTTTGCTCTGAAAACCGCACTAATTATATAACAGGACAAAGGGAGACCAACAACCTGTAGGCGCGCAAGAGATCTTCCTCAGATCCTCATGTCCACAGGAAGAGAAGGTGGATGTCTCGTTGTGTCGCCGCCGGGGACGCGCCGGTGGACTTCTCGAGTGCGGGTAGCCGAAAAAGGAGTCGAATTTTCAAGACCCCCAATTGCCGGAGGACGCGTCCCCTTTGAGCGGACGGTGGACTCCTGATGAGGAGGGGGGTTGATGGGGATTGGCGCTTGGGTGGGGTTCCCGTGCCCCTTATCCGTATCATTTCATGGATCCCGTTGTCTCTGGCGAACGAAAACATGGATATAACCTCCCGATTGGTGGGGTTTTGGGTTTATAAAGGGCAAGGGTTCGCGGGGAAGGTCAGAAGGGGAGGCACGTCTGCCCACCATTCGCCATACCCGCGCCTCCGATGCCCTGTCTTTCGCGTCGCACATCCGGATTCCGCTGGACCTCGGCATATCCTGGGCTCATCTCGCCTACCATGGTTAGGGGGCGCGATTCCGGTGGCCCTGAAAGGCCGGGAGCGCCTTCACCTCGCTCGCGCAAAGCGAGGTGGAAGCGGCGCAGCCTTCGACGTGCGGCCTCCCTCTCGCTCCTGTCCGCCCTTGAAGCGCGCAGGGCGCTGTCCAGGAGATCGATGGAGGAGTCGTAGGTCTCCCGGTCCACGGGGTAGGGATGGCCGTCCTTTCCCCCGTGGGCGAAGCTGTACCGCGCCGGGTCCCGCCAGCTCAGCGGAGTGCCGTAGACCAGCTCGGCGATCAGGGCCAGGGCGCGGAGCGTCTTGGCTCCCACGCCGGGCATCCCGAGCAGGGTGGCGAAGTCCTCGGGTTGGCGTTCATAGGTCCTCAGGAGGACCTTGTACAGGGAATCGGGATGCAGGTCGCGCAGCAGCAGCCGGTGCCTTGGGGGAAGGGAAAGGGCACGCAGGCGGTCCAGCTCCCGCAGGGTGCGCTCCGGCTTGAGGGAGGAAAGGGGCCCCAGGATCTCCCTGGCCTCCCGGCTCTCGACGGCCACCAGGTTGAGTGCTTCCTTCCCCATAACCTGGGAACAGATGGCCGCATGGGGTTCTTCCGTGAAGTCCCTCACCCGCAGCGAGAGCCAGTGATAGCGGCGCGCGTAGCCGCCGGCGTCGTTCATACCCTGCTGGACCACCGCCCATTCCCCGTCCCTGGTGAAAAGGAAGAAATGATGGTAGATCTGGTATCCGTCCTGCAGTGCGTTGTTGTCCACCTTGGCCGCCATGCGGCTGGCGTGAACAAGTTGGGGTATCCGTTCCCCCAACCCGGCCCGTTCTCCCTTCTCCTCGATCTCCAAGGGGGTGCGACGTGATGCCGCACCTTTGCCTCCGGCGGCGAATATGCCCAGGTCGTGCTCGTGGCGCAGCGCTTCCTTGACCGCCCCGCAGGTGGTGGTGGTGACGCCCGAGCTGTGCCAGTCGAAACCCAGCGCGCAACCCAGGGCCTGGAACCAGAAGGGGTCGGCGAAGCGTTCCAGGGTCACCCGGGGACCGAGCTCCTCGACCATCCAGGTGAGGATGTCGCCTGACAGGCGCACCATGCGCTCGAACAGCCAGCGCGGCGCTTTTCCCCCGTGCAAGGGAAGGTCGGCAAAGCCCGTGCGAGGCATAAGAACACCTCCTGCTCGAAATTCTATTTCCTCCCGGTGACAGGCGGCAGGTGGAGAAAGAGTGCGTCGCGCGGGACTCGGCGGGAGCCGCATGGGTGCGAGCGGACTCTCGCCGCGTAAGCGGAGGAGGCCCCAGGCCGCGCTCTGGATCACCACCTCCGTGGCCAACGCTGGTGAGAGCCGTGGAACCTTTGGGGTAAGGGGTCGACCGTATCGTTCCGCTCGCCGTGGAGTGGACACCGGGCCCCCTGGCCAAGGGGGGCGCTATCGGTGAGTGGCCGGGTTGACGTGCCGTAGCTAGCGGGCGGTGTAAGCCGAAGCCTCGGTGGCCCGTGAGTCTCCTTGGCCTCAAGGGGTGTCACTGCAAAGCGCGCCGCTTTAGGATTACTATAGAGTTTATCGGAAGGTGGAGTGGCGCACCGCTCGCGAGGAGGACAGCGAATAGCGCCCGTAGGGTGCTGCGGGGAGAAAAAAAATGAGGGAATTCATCAGCGGAAGGCTGGTCAGCGGAGGCGGGGTCTGCGAAGGATGCGGGCGCAGGCTGCGCGCGGGCGAGAAGGTGTACTCCCTGGCCGCGGAGGTGGAGGAGATGCGCGAGTACCTCTATTGCCAGGGATGCCGTCCCTCGGAGGACGAGCTTCCCGAGGGAGTGCTCAGCCTGGAACCGGCCCTGGCCGTGGAGGAGCCGGGAACCGATGAACGGACCCTGGGCATCGAGGTGAAGGCCGGTTCCCTGTGTACGCGTTGCGGGCACGCCTTCGAGGTCCGGGAGTGGCTGTTCGTGGGAGTGGTGGAGGGGCTCCACGGCGGTTTCATCTACTGCCGGGAATGCTACCTCCAGGAGAAGCTCGAGGATGATGAGGAATAGGACGGCGGGCGGAAGCGGCGTCCTCACACGACCGACTTTGACGTCGAGTCCTCACCGAGGGCGGGTTAATTGGTTCTTGGGTTCTTGAAAAAGGTTCGCCACCATGCCTCCGGGAAAAGAATGGAAGAAAATCCCAGATAAAGACCCCTCAAGACCACTGTAGTCCGCACCCTACCCCTAAGGGTCCATTCCTCGTGCCCGGAGTCCTTTGCTGCCCCAGTGACCGAGAGCCTTCCTCGCGGTATCATCGTGGAGCGGGAGCCTCGTCTAGTTGAAGATCGCAGAGCCACCTCACGCGCTCACAGCGAGCGGCGTTTGGTGGACTGGGCCAGGTTGAGGCGGCTTATGTAGCGCAGAGAGGGGAATTCCGAGAGGACCATCAGTCCCAGGACCAGGACGGCGGTTATCAGGTAACTCCAGGCGGAGACCGCCGGGGTGAAGGAGAAGAGGTCGCTCTGGTAGAGGCGCATGGCCTGGTCCATGACGATGCGCGCGGCGATGTATCCCGGGAAGAGCCCCAGAAATCCCATGATCACGTTCTCCAGGGTCAAAGAGAGCGAGGCTTTCCAGTGAGGGACCCCCAGGGTGAGCATGGTGGCCACCTCCTGCTCCCGCTCCATGATGTTGATGGTCGAGGTGTTGAAGACCAGGGTGAAGGCCATGACCAGGCCGAAGATGAGCATCACGGCGATGACGATGTACATGAGGGCCATGTAGGATTCGATCTCCGTGTGTATCTGGGTGAGGTCCACCAGGGTGAGCACGTTGGGTAGGGCGTAGAGCTCGTCCCGCACCTGGCGGTAATAACCCGGGTCCAGCTTGATATAGAAGGCGGAGGAGCGGGTCCCGTAGCCCAGGAGTTCGCGCGCCTCGTCCACCGGGACGTAGACGAAGGAGCCCAGCGGCTCCATGATGAAGCTGGAGACGATGAAGTCGCGAGAGCGCCGAGAGGAGGAGATGGTCACCAGGTCGCCCTCGCCAACCCCCAGTTGCTCGCGGTAGTTGTTGCTGAGGAGGCAGTGCCCGGGCGAGAGCTTCACCGGGCGGTTCTTCTCGTCCAGGAAGCCGCGCATCACGGTGTCGGCGAGTATTCCCATGACTATGCTCTCCACGTCCCTGTCGCCCGCTTTGATGGTGCAGGGATGACCAGCGGTGGGTTCCACCATGGTCACGCCGGGGAGGCTCTCCAGCTTTCTCTGGGTCACCCTGGTCTGGGGCTCCAGGAAGAGAACGGCGATGTCGAAGGTGAAGAGGTGGTTGAAAGCCCGGTCCATGTTGGCGTGCACGGTGTCGTTGATGCCCAGGTTCATGAGGATGAGCACGATGGCGAAGACTATGCCCACCACGGTGAAGGCGGTACGCCTCCGGTTGCGGAAGACGTTGCGCAGTGGAAGCCGCCAGAAGACGCGCAGGCGGGAGATGGAGGGGAGCAGCCTCTCCAGCCAGGTGGGTTTGCCGTACCTGGAGATGTCCACCGACCCCCGCAGGGCCTCCGTGGGATGCACGGCCGCCGATTGGCGAGCGGGGATGAGGCCGGCCAAGGCGCAGAATCCCATGGCCAAGAGTGAGCCGTAGCCGAAGACCTGAGGATAGAGGCCGAAGTGCACGAAGGGGATGCCCATGGTCCCGGCGTAAATCTTGGAGACCAGGGCGGTGGCCAGTATCCCCAGCAGGCTCCCCACGAAGATGCCGAAGACCCCCACCGCCAGGGCGAAGGACAGGTAATGACGCAGCACCCTTCGGGAGGAATAACCGATGGCCCGCATGAGGCCGATTATCGGCCGTTGCATGCGCACCATGCGGGAGAGGATCATGTAGATGCTGAAGGCGGCGATGGAGAAGAAGAGGATGGGGAAGAAGAGGGCGAAGTTGTGGAACTGCCGGATGTCCATCTCCAGGATGGTCTTGGATATCTGGTTGTCGCGGGTGGTGACGTCCTCTATCTCATAAGGGGAGAGGATGGCTTCCACCTGGCTACGGGTGGTCTCCAGAAGCGAGTAGTCCTTGAGGGTGAGGGCGAACTCGTTATAGGAACCGGAGGGGAAACCGGCCAGGGATCGAGCCTGCTCCGTGGTGAAATAGAAGACGCCGTAAACGGACGCCGAGGTCATGGGGAACTGCCGGTTGCGGAAGACCACCAGGTATTCGGGGCTGGCTACCACCCCGACCACCCTCACCGGAAGACGCTCGCCGTTCTTCACCGCGTACACCGTGTCGCCCTCTTTCAGGTGGTTGAACTTGGCGAAGTGGGTCTCCACCAGGCAGGTGAGCTCCTTCTCGCTTCCCGTCAGCTCCCTGCCCTCCAGGAGGTGGAGGGTGTTCACGTAGGGTTTCCGGGTGGGGACGCTTATCACCTGGCCGGTGATGCGCGTGCCGTCCGCCAGCTCCATGCTCACCGGCTTGCTTATCCGCGGGGTGAGGAGTTCGATGTTGGGAAGCTCGGAAAGGCGGTCCACTACCCGCTCCGGCGCCCTGTCCACGCGGACCAACAGGTCCTCGAAGTCCAGTTTCTCGTAGGTATACTGGTAGGACTTGGAAAGGTTGAGGTAGGACATGTAGGATGCGGTGAAGAGCACGATGCCGATGGCCACCACCAGGCTCACGGCCAGGAAACGGAACTTGGCCTGGCGGATCTCCCGCACCAGCTTGCGGCGTAAGAGCCTCATCCCTCTCCTCCGCATCCTTCCTCAAGAACGGCTCGTCGTTTGCGCTGGCCGCGGCCTTCAGCCCCTTTCCCGGAGGTCGCGCACTCCTTGGAGCCGTAATGCGACCGTCCTCGCTAAGCGGTGGTGGCGAGGTTCACCGGTCGGTTGCCGCCGGCCCCCCGGATCCGAGGACAGCCAGCAGTTTCAGCGGAGCAACTGCCGCCCACTTTTCTCGCTGCTTCCGCTCCACGGCACGGGTGTTCCGGATCCGGTACCGGTTGATCATTATTATCCTCGTTTTCTTATACCGTTTCCACGCGCGCGGCACTACCGGGGACATTCAAGCCACCATGTGCATTGAGAGAAGTCTTTCCCGGTTTGGTTTTTACGCGGGGACATCGGAGATTTTCCTCTCCCGTCGTGCGGGTTGGCCTTGAGCCCGCCACCCTTCACATCATACGAACTGCGGGAAACCGCGTCATGGTCGGAACATCACACGATCGAATTGTGGCCGGAAGCCCTCCGTTTAGAGAACGGACAGGGCTACCCGGGATCCAAGGCGAAAGGGCATATGAAGGATAGGGAGCCGATACCCGTCCTTCGCTAAGGGTTCAATTTCTACTGCGGGGAACCGGTTTCCTCCGGCTTTCGGCGAGGAGCCGATTTATTATGTAGAGGCTAGAGATTACCACGTGACGGCTTACCGCCTCCACGTCGCATTTCAACGCCGGGCCGCCCGTTTCATCCGTAGAGGTGCGCCTATCGCCCACCAGCCCTGAGGCCTCTGCCTGCTCGGGCCGGGGGCGTGAGGGATGACGGCATGGAGGCGGTAGGGGAAATGTTTTCTCATGCGCAATTCTAGCCGGAAAGGGTCCAAGGAGACCTGGGTAGGGTAAGGGTAATTAAGAAGGGACGCTGCGGATCACCGGCTCTCCCATGCGCGATTCGTCACACGCGGTTCCTCCATCCCGGGAGGCAAGGATAAGGATAATCCAAGCCGGCTGGGGAGCGGAAGGTCTTGCCTGGGGGGTTTTCGGGCCGGCGCTCGTATATAATCGGAATGGCGGAGTCGGGAGAAAGGAGGTCGCATGATACCCTACGACAGCTTCCTCATCGATCCACCCTGGCTGGTGTCCATCGGTTACCTCTACGCCAAGGCCACCCGTAGGCTGGTGAAGGATGACGAGAAGAGGGAAAGGGTGAGGAGATTCCTGGACCTTGCCACCCTGGGGGCTTTCTACGCCACCAGCATCAGCCTCTACTTCAACCTGGAGTGGACGCGCTGGATATGGGAGATGTGCCGGGCCGAATCGGGACGGGACTGGATGATAAACTCGGGGGTCTTCAAGTTCGACCACCGCAACGTGCCCCCCAAGGGGCATGCGGTGTCCGCCGCCATCTTCGCCACCTATCCCCTGTGGTTGAGGCTCGGCTACCGGCTGGCCGAGCGCCCCAGCGGGGGGAAGGGTTGATCGGGACGGCCGGGGAGATCCCTCTCGCGCCGCCTTGGATGCCGCCAGCGGCGGGTTCCCATGGGCAACGCGCAGGCGTTCCGGCAAGGGAGCTCGGTTTGGAGTTCCGACCGCATGAGGAGGGCTGGTACGTGCTCGCCGCGGGAGGCGCCGGGGAGGGGCGGCCGTGAAGTCCCGTTGGAAGCACCACCTCCAGCTGTTCGCCGTCTGCTGGATATGGGGCTTGGCTTTCGTCGGGGTCAAGGTGCTCCTGGACGAGGTGTCCTACATCACCCTTAACCTGCTCCGCTTCCTCCTGGCCGGGATGGTGTTCCTCCCCTTTCTTTTGCCGAGGTGGAGAGTCAGGCCGAGGCTTTCCGTCGGGGAGTGGACCCTGGTCTTCCTGGCCGGGGTGAGCGCGGTCTACGGGTATCACCTGGCCCTTACCTATGGGGAGACCACCATACCCGCGGGCACCGCCGGCCTCATCGCCAACACCACCCCGATATTCGCCGCCTTGTTCGCCCGCTTCATCCTGGGCGAGAGCCTGGGGCCCTTGAAGGTCTCGGGGACCGCGGCGGCCATGGGTGGCGTCGCGGTGATAACCCTAATGGGAGGAGACGCCTCCCTGGGGGCCGGGAGGGTGCAGGGGATCCTGCTGGTGCTTGTGGCCGCCGCCGCCTGGGCGGTTTACACCGTGTTGCTCAAGCCCCTGGTGGACGAGCACGATCCGCTCTTCATCACCGCATACGCCATTTTCCTGGGCACCCTGGCCCTCCTGCCCCTGGCCCTGGCCTGTGGTGACTGCGCCGGCGAGGTGGCTTCCCTTTCCGGGGCGGGATGGGGATGGCTCGTCTTCCTCAGCCTGGGATGCACGGTGATCGGGTACCTTCTCTATTCCGAGGGGCTGGAAGGCCTGGGGGCCTCCCAGGCGGCCTTTTATATCTACCTCATCGCCCCCATCTCCCTCTTCTGGGGCTGGATATGGCTTGGCGAGAGGGTCAACGCCGGCCTTTTCATCGGGACAGCCCTCATCCTCGCTGGCCTGGTAGCCGTGGGCATGGAGGAGCGAAAGGCCGCGGTGGGGTCCGGGTGAAGTTGGGTAGAATCGGGAGAACCGACCTAGCGGATGAACTGAACGTCTCAGGAGGGTTTCCTCCGAAGGCGCCGCCTCGGGTCTGACCAGATGTTGGGCAATCGGTTCTCGCCGCGGAACGACAGTCAGCGTTCCGAGCTCCACAAGAGACGGTTCTTTGCCGTCTTCCTCATGAAAGGGAAATCCGCTTAATGAAAGGGAAATCCGCTCGCTCAAACCCATCCGCTCGATTTCTTTGCAAGATCCGCGCCTCGTAGGCTTTCCGTAGGTCAGGAATACCTTGTATTCCCGGCCATAGCGCAACCTCTCCGTGCCAGGTTCATGGTTCGGGTGCGGGCACTCCGATAATTCGCGGCGGGATTGCCGAGGGCAACCGCTCAGCGGCCGAAGCGCTCAAGGTAAGCCCGTACGAGCCCCATGGGCCCGGTCATCATCATGTCCCCTCCCGGCGCCGGGTAATAGAGTTCCAGGCCGGTGCCCTCCAGCATGCCGCGGTTGGGGCCGGTCACGGCCACCAGCTCCAGGGCCTCCCAGCCCGGGGGTTCCCCCAGGTAGAAAAGGCCGTGCCCCTCGGCCATGAAGGGGTCTTCGTCCCTCGCCCGGCCGTCGCAGAAGAGGCGCAGGTAACGGGCGAAGGCCATGGGTTCCAGTCGGTGGGTGTGGTGTTCGAGGACCCCCACCACCCGTCCACCGGCGAGGATGCAGGCCAGCGTGTGCCCGTTGCCGGCATTGATGACCAGCACGTTGCCTCCGCAGAGGGCCTCCAGGCGGGGATCGGAGAGGCATCCGGCCACCGCGGCGGGCGCCGTGTCCATGACCATCACGCGGCTCGAGGGGAACTGCTCGCCGGCCCGCCGGGCTGCGGATGACAGGCGGGGGAAGGCGTCCGGGACCTCGTGCGAGAGCAGGGCCAAGGCCGTTGGCCGGGGGTCCTTTTCCAGGCGCTCCCTCATGTGGCGAAGGCGCGTCTTGCGGTTGCTCTCCCCAGGGGCGTAGACACCGTGGTCCTGCACCGCTACGGCCACGCACTCCAGGTCGTCCAGGGCCTCTCCGTGTCGGGCGAGAAAATCCACCATGGGCCGGAGGTCCAGCTCATCAGCGGCCATGGTGGCCCCGGAGAAGCCGGGCGGAGGTTTCTCGACGATCCGGATTCCCATGGAGACCACGTCCTCCAGGTTGTTGCGGATGGAGAGGGCCGCCGCCGGGGTCATGTAGACCTCGACCCCCGCCGCCAGGGCCCGCGTCACCGCCCGAGCGAAAGGCCCGCCCCCCACCGTGTGGCCGTGGACGAAGACGCCCCCTTGACCGGCGCTTTTCGCCGCAGAACGGAACTCCGCGGCCAGGAGTCGAGTGGGGCTGGGCAGGACCATGCGGGTGCAGTTCTCCAGGGTCCTCCCGGAGTCGTAAAGGAGGATATCGCAGGTCCCCACGCCTATGTCCAGGGCCAGAATGCGCATGTCCACCCGCTTCCTTATCTCGTTTACCCTCGACCGATGCCGTCTTCTCCCGGCTTCCCGCGGGGATTTCGGCTCCAGCGCTTCATAAGATCCCCGTGGCCCCTGCGGGAATCCCGACTTGCTTTCCCCGCCTCCCCACGTTATTGCCAATCAGGGCCATGTGGTTAATATACCCGAGTTCGTGGCCGGGCTCGAGACTCTTTTATAGCCGCTGGTACCGAGGCTTTTATCCCCATCAAGACCCGCGTTGTGGGCAAATCACGGAACATATGTACACGCAATTCACCCATACCATTTCGGTTATTTAGCTACCATGCGTGTTAAACCCTCTCCAGAGCGGTCTTTGGAAAGTGAGGGTATTTCTATGGTCGGGCCGCAGGTCGCATTGCAACCAGAATGAACTTCTCCCCGCAGAACTCTCTGGCATCTTCTTCAATCTTGTTCTTGCTCCGAATAACTTTGGGAGCGGTTTTAACCCCCGGCAGGGCCTGGCCTCTCGTGTGTCTGGCGGGCTCCACCGGGTACCATAGTGGATGGGATTCAAGGTAAAGGGGAGGAAAGCGCGGGACGATTTTCTTCTATGTGGAAGGATGGACGGTGATGTGTCCTGAACCCTTTACCCGAAGGCAAGCGGTGACGTGCTTCCACGCGGTGATTGGTTGAGGAGGTGGATAGCCGGTGGGGATACGGGCGGGAATCTGCCGCATGTCTTTTCCGCGAGCCTGCAGGGGCATCAGTTGAAGAGGAAGGGTCTGATGATGGACAACCCGGTGTCCTGGGCTGGGAGTTCGCCTGAGCGTGGGAAGACGGGACCGACGGAGAAGGGGAGGAAAGCCTCCGAATCCCTGCTCACCGTCGTGGTACCCGTCTTCAACGAGGAGGGAAACATAGTCCCTCTCTACCGGAGGCTGGTCTCCGTTGTCGAACCCCTGGTCGGCGACCTGGAGATACTTTTCGTGGACGACGGGAGCAGCGACGGTTCCAAGAACGACATCGCCGGATTGCACCGGGAGGATCCGCGGGTCAAGCTGGTCTCCTTCACCAGAAACTTCGGCCACGAGATGGCCACCAGTGCCGGACTGCACTTCGCCCGTGGCGATGCGGTGGTCATCATCGATGCCGACCTCCAGGACCCGCCGGAGGTGATCCCCGAGATGCTGGCGAGATGGGAGGAGGGATACGACGTCGTCTACGGAAAGAGGCTGGAGCGGGCCGGCGAGCCGGTTCTCAAGAGAGCATCATCCCGGCTCTTCTACCGCCTGATAAGGAGGCTCACAGAGGTGGATATCCCCGAGGATACGGGCGACTTCCGTCTCATCGACCGGGAGGTGGTAAGAAGGTTCCGCCTCCTTTCGGAGAGGAACCGCTTCGTGCGCGCCGAGATCGCCTGGCTGGGTGGGAGAGCGATCGAGGTGCCCTACAGGCGCGAACCCCGCCTGGAGGGCAAGACCAAGTACTCCTCCTGGAAAAGACTCCGGCTGGCCCTGGACGGGATAACCTCCTTCTCCTCCGTCCCCTTGCATATCATGAGCCTCTTGGGGTTCGTGATGCTTTTCATCAGCATGGTGGCCATTCTGGTGGTCTTCGTCCAGAAGATCTTCTTCGGCATCCCCGTCCCGGGTTACGCCTTCCTGGTAATCAGCCTCTTCCTGCTCAACGGGGTGGAGATCTTCTTCATCGGCCTCCTTGGGGAATATGTTGGCAGGATGTACCGTGAGGTGCAGGAAAGACCGCTTTATCTGGTTTCGGAGACCTTGGGGATCCAGGAGGCGGAAGGTGGAGAAGGCACTCTACCGCGAGATGTATGAGATGGAAACCCGCCACTGGTGGTTCTTGGCCAGGCGGAGGATAGTCCTGGACCTCCTGATGAGGTATCTTACCCCGAAGGATCAACGACCGCGCTTCCTGGACCTGGGCTGCGGGACGGGTTCCATACTCCAGGCTTTGGAGGGGCTCGGCGAGGCCACGGGGATGGACCTCTCCGAGAAGGCCCTGGAATTTGCCGCCACGCGTACCCGGGCGCGCCTTCTCAGGGGGAGCGTTCCGGAGGATCTGCACGGCCTGCGGGAGAGATTCGACGCCGTTCTCATGCTGGACCTCCTGGAGCACCTGGACGAAGACAAGAAGGCGGTGGCCGCCGCCGCGGACCTGCTGGTGGATGGGGGGATACTCCTTCTCACCGTTCCCGCCTACGAGTGGCTTTACTCGCCCCGGGACCGTTTTCACCATCACCGCAGGAGGTATTCCCGGCGAGAGGTGAGGGAGATGATAAGAAAAGCGGGTCTTAGCGAGGTCTTCACCTCTTACTACAACTGTTTTCTCTTCCCCCTGGCCGCGGCGCAGAGGCTCTGGTGCAGGTTCCGCGGGGCCAGGCCGGGTCCCGATCTGAGGGAACTGCCCAGGGTGTTGAACTCCTTTCTGGAAGACGTCTTCGCAGCAGAGCGTTTCCTGCTTGGCAGGGTACCCCTTCCCTGGGGCCTTTCGGTGGTCGCGGTGGCGAGGAAAGGTGCCTACGCCGTAGGGAATCCAGCATGAAGAAGCTCACTAATGCGGTTCTGGTATTTTCCGGCGGTGTTCTTGGGTTGGAGGAACAAGTCTTGAAAAGAGGGTTGGGAGAGAGCCTATCCCTGCACGGAGAGGCATCCTTCAGTACCGCAGGAGGATATCGATGATTCTTGCCCCTCTCCGTGAGATGCGATGGAGCCGTTATCTTGGAGGGTGGGGATTTTACATAGGATTAGGGCTTTATTTTGCGCATTACCGCAAGAGGATTTTGGATATCTAGATATAAGGGCTTGGTTGTCTGAAAGCCCGCGCGGGGTCGGTTTTGGCTAAAGAAATGTGGGCGAATTGCCGACAAAAAGATAACAAAAGGCGGGATGCGAGGAAGGAGGTGGTCGAGGGCTGGAATTCACTGCTCGGCAGTCGTTTTTAACTTGTAAAGGAAAGGAGGTGAAAAAGGGTATGGCCAAGAGGATGCACAGGCAGGAGGGTTTCACCCTCATCGAGTTGATGATCGTCATCTTAATCATCGGTATCCTGGTAGGTATCGCCGTGCCGGTGTTCCTGGCGGCGAGGGGGAACGCCCAGGCCAAGACCTGCAAGGCCAACATGAAGACCGTTCAGACGCAGTCCAACGTCTACGCGGCCAGCAACGACGGGACTTATCCGACGGCCATCGGGCAGCTCAGCGGCTACATCGAGAACTTGAGCTCCATCACCAACTGCCCGGCAGGTGGGAGCATTACCTGGAACTTCACCATTTCGGCGCCGCCCTCACCCTCGTGCTCATCGCACGGGACACCTTCAGGTTAAAACAGGGACGAGCGTTAGCGGAGGAATGGGGACAAAAAGTCCCCATTCCTTTTTACGGGCTTATAAGGGTAGAGGGCCGGTCTGCGTATTCCGAGGTTTTTCGGTCTCGTAGTAAGGACTTCTCTGGGATTAAGGGCTCCACTGCGAAGCGCACCATGCTGGACAGAAGGGAATGGATTTTCTCTTGCCCGGCTCTATATCGTGAGCACCGAGCCCCTCCTGGACATGCTCCGGAGGATCGTCTTAAGGCTCACGACCTTGTCCGAGATCATCTCAGGCGCAGGTAGCCCATCTTCCGGGTCCATATCCAAAGAAGGGCCGTCAGGAGGATGGAGGCTGCGGACAGAAAGATGCCGTAGTAAAAGGAGACGGGCCGGAAGACGAATTCAACCTCATGCTTTCCGGGTCCTAGGACCACTCCCATGGCCGCGAAGTTGACCCGCAGAAGCTCTCGCTCCTCGCCGTCCACGTAGACGTGCCATTCGGGGTAGTAGGTGGAGCTTAGAATTAGTGTACCTCCCCCCGGTGTGTCTGCGGAAACGGATATCCTGGCGCTTGAGAGGGAGGTTATTTCCGCTTCCCCGGGAGAACCGGGACCGAACTGCTCCCCGAGGCGTTCCTCGAGGATGACGCTATTCCGGGAGGACTCCCCGTTCCACAAAGCTTCCATGATCTGGGAGAATCCGACGCTCTCTCCGGTTTCCAGAACCCGGACGTCCTGCACCATCCTTGCTGCCGGCAGGGGGTCCTCGATCTCATATATGTTCAGGGTAACGCCGCGTATAGGGGTGTCCTCGACCTCCACCAGCCGCAGGCCTTCTTGGTCCAGCTTGAGCGGGCTGATCAGGTAACGGACGCCGAACAAGGCCAGGATGTTCACGGCGGTGTCGGTCAGTCTTCCCTTCCAATCTTCATCGCGGACGTAGAAATAATGAGCCATGTCATCGAGGAGTTTGAAGCGATAGATCCCGTAATCGCCGTATTGGGAGAAGGAGCTCAGGCCGAAGAGCAGGTTATGGTTGGGTGGCAGAAACAGGAAGAAGCCCTGCAGGACGCCCTTGTCGCCGAGCCAACCCCTCGACTGCCTCATGACCTCCCTCCAGAGGTCCTCCCCGCCCACCATGGCCACGCGCTGCAGCGGCCCTGATCCCCCGGATTCCAACCTCTCCTTGAGGGCTTCGGCGGTGGGATTGTCTTTCATGAGGCGACTGGCATCTATGGTGGTGACCTGCTGGTAGGAGAAGAGCCCGAGGTCCACGAGGAGCACCCCTATGCAAAGGGTCGCCACGGAGAAACGCCAGAGTTTCCCCGGTCCTACTCTTCCGAGCACGGCGTCCAAGCCTTTTCCGGCCAGGTAGGAGAGAGACAGCACCATCACCACCAGGAACCTCTGCCAGAAGCGGAAGAAACGGAAACCGGGGATATAGCGCCACAGGAACTCGGCGAAGGGGGTCAGCGCGCCGAGGGATATCATCAGGGCGAGCACGCCCGCGGCACACCACATCAGGGTCGTCTCATCCCTCAAACGGAAGAGGAAGAGGGCGAACAGGGCGAGTACCGAGGTGAGAAGGCCGGGATAGGCTATGTCCTCCCAGAAGTAGTCGCGGTGCAGGTCATAGGTGTTCCGTGCCGGGTTACCGTACTGGTAGGGAGAGAAGAGCATCGCCAGGTTGCGGGGCTGCATGGACACCCCGAGGGAGAAATCGAAGGTCTGGTTCATCGCCCTGTCGGACACCGTGTACCCCTTCAACATGGGCACTAGTTGGGGACCGGCCAGGGAGAGGGCCAGGAGCACGCATATGACGATGGAAAGCAAGGGGATGACGGCGGCGCGCCGGGCAGCCCTCCTATCCGTCTCCTCCTCCGGGGACCTCAGCCGCCCTAGCGAGGTCAGATACCTCCAGAGGAAGAGGAAACCAAGAAGGGACAAAGTGATCATGAACAGCTGAGGTCCGCCGGCCAATATCTGCATGGACAGGGCCAGGACGGTTAGGAGGATATAGGCGAAGTTCCGGTGTCTGAAGCTTTTTTCCAGGCCGAGAACGGCCAGGGGGGTCCAACCCAGGGAAAGCACCAAGTAATTGAACTTGAGCCTGGCCATGGTGTAGCCGGAAAAGGTGAAGGCCACGGAGGAGAAGAACGATGCCCCCCGGGAGAGCTCGTACTCCCGAAAGAGGAGGTAGGAGAAGAGAAGGCACAAGGCCAGGCTCACGATGATGGACAGGTTGAAAGCCGGGATGGGAGAGACAAAGCGGTAAAGCAGGAGGTTCAAGGGGTAAAGTAGACCGCTCTGCCCTTCGGCGAGGAGGGGAAAGCCGCAGCCCAGCTCGTGAACCCAGAAGGGCAACTTGCCCTCTCTCAGGGACTGGGCGTAAAACACCTTGATCGGGAAGTTATACTCCGTCACATCGCTGTTTATCACGTCCCCCTGGTAGGGAATGCGGGTGGTGCTCCAGAAAGGGAGCGTGAAAAGCAGGAGGACGAAAAGCATTCCCAGGAGCAGAAGGAGCTTTAAACCGATTTCGGGGCGCAGCCTATTCTTCACCGTAGCCCTCCAGGGCTCTTTCGAGGGTCAGCAGTTCCTCGGCGATGACCTGGTTGTCGTACTTTTCGAGCCCGATGGTCAGCGCGTAGAAGTTTAAGAATTCCCTGAGATTGCCGTCTTCCCTATATATCTCGGCTATCCGGCGCAGGTAATCCGGATCCGGGGCGATGGAATAGGCTATGAGCAGGAAGCGGAGCGCCTGCTGACGCAGGCCTCTTTCCGCTAGGTAATCCGCCAGTTCCCCGGGGAACTGGGAGAAGAAGGGGATGATGTCGTATTCCCTGCGGTTATAGCTGTAATAGGACAAGTCCATGCCGCGCGATCGGAAACGCTGCCAGAACTCCAGCTGGCGGGCCAGATAACCACCTAGTTCCGGCTCCGTGCCCTTGGGGAACAGCCTGAAGGTCATCCCCCAGGGGACCATCTCGAAGTGCTCATCCAGATATGCCGGTCTGGTGAGCGTGTGAAAGCTGGTCACCTGGGGGTTGGAGGCCACGATGTATTGCACGTAGATGAGCCTCATCTCGTCCATGGACATTCCCCTGTGGATGGGGAGCTCGGAAAGTTCGGGGAAGTTGAGGTCCGGATACCACTTGTGCAGCGTCTTGGCGTACCAAGTGTTGAAGATGAAGGGATAGATGACGACGTAGATCCTTTTCCGCGACGGAAGGCAGGTCTCGTAATATTCCATGAGCTGCGTGGGGACGTCGCCCTCCACGAAGATCAGGGAGCCTTCCTCCACGGAAGCCAGGAGGTCGTCTATGTAAGCCTCTCCGATGACGTCGTATCTCAGGCTGACCTCGGTGACCGTTTTAGTGGCAGGGAGGATGAAAGGCAAGGAGAGCAGCAGGGCAAGTGTCCAGTTCACGACCCTCAGGACGTCAGCCCGGAATGGTGTCTTGGAAAGGAATCCCCTTACCCCCTGGCGTATGGCCTCGATTCCCTCCCCGATGAAGAAGAAAAAGAGGATTCCCGGGAGGAGGTAGAACCTCTCGATGGTGGAGATGTGAAAGGAGCCCAGCAATTTCACATTGGCCAGGGCTGGGAAGACCACGAAACCACCGATGAAGGCGACGATGAGGGGCAGGAAGTCGCCCATCCTCCTTCTGGCCATGCGGAAGGCGCCTATCCCACCCAAGGCCATGCCGAAGGCGCGGGCCTGTGACCCTATGCTTTTCAGGCAGTCGAGGATGAGATCCAGGCGGTGTTCGGCGCTCACGCCCTTCCAAAGCCTCGCGGTGCCGTAATAGCGCCTGGTCACCACGTTGAGGAAATCCTTCAATGTCGAGGGGTCGCCGAAGTTCACATAAGGGCCTCGTGAGGCGCTCAACGGGAGATAGACGTAGGGGAGGAGGCCGAGAAGAAAGGCTGTCGTAAAAAGAGCCGCGAAGCGCACCTTCCTCAGGTTGTGCAAAAGGGGCTGCAGAGCTATGAGCAGGGCGGCGGGGAAGAGGAAAATAATCGTCTGGTGGTTACAAAGACTAAGTCCTAATAGGAAGGAGAGGAGGAGCAGGCGGCGGAAGGAACCACTAATGTCTCCCTCCTGCCACCTCTCGCGTGACCTTATCGCCGTGTACAGGATGACGACGATGAAGAGGTCGTTGAGGGGGAAGACCTCGGCCATCAGGGAATAGAACCAGAAAAGAGGCGAAAAACCAAGGGCCGCACAGGCGATGGAAGCAGTGACCCGGCTGCCGGTGATCTTCAAGGTGCAGACGTAAAAGAGTAAAAGCGCCAAGGTATGGTAGATGACCGAGGTGAGGTTGACGCGAAAGGCGATGTTTCCAAAGGGAAGGCGGGAAAAAAGGAAGCCGATCAGGGTATATAGGGGATAACCGGGAGGGTGCACCACGCCGAGCGAATAACTGCCGGCGACGAGCTCCGGGGAATCCCCCGCCATGTTCGGGCTGTGGCTGCAGGTATAGAGGTAAAGGAGGAAGAAGAACGTCGTAAGGCCCAAGGCGACAGCCCTGTCCGCTGAGGACAGCCGGTAGGGGGCAGTGGACCGGTAATACCTCTCGGCTACGGGGGACAGGCGACTACCCGCCCTGCGCAACGCCTCACGGAGGGCACGGACGACGCCCTTCTTCGTCCCACCCATGCTCTCCTCAGTGCCCGGTGTTTCCATCGGACAGCCTTCCTCGGGTCAGGAACGCCTCTCGACCGATGAAGGGGAGGTCCGCTCGGCTTCCCCCACGCGAACGCCGCGAACGGGGTAAAGGGGACTCACCCGGCTCGCCGCGTCATAACTGCTTATCATGGTATATATTCTTTCCCCACCCGCTACCGGCCTTCCGGCGGGGTAAGAAACGGACGGAAACGGTGGTCCTTGGAGGTAAGACCTCAAAACAATCCCCGGTAGAGCGCCCAGATCCTCTCACCGAACATCAAGGCCAGAAAGGCACCCAGGGCCAGGAAGGGCCCGAATGGTATGCGTGACTTCCTGTCTCTGCGGCCCGCGACAATGAGGGCTATGCCGGCTAGTGAGCCGGTGAGGAAGGCCAGGAATAGGGCCGTCAGTTGTTGGAACCCGAGAAAGATCCCCGTGAAGGCGGCCAGTTTGGCGTCCCCCATACCCATGCCTCGGGGCAGGAGGAGGGCGAGGAGTCCCAATGGAACGCCCCCTATGGCCAGGCCGGCCAAGCTGCGAAGGATGATCCAGACATCTCCTCTAGCCAGGGCTACAACCCCCATGGCCGCCAGGCCCAGGGGTATGGAGGGGTAGATCACGCGGTTGGGGATTATCTGGCGCTGCAGGTCGATCGCCGAGACGATGATCAGGATGGTGACCTGGAAGAGGTGGGGCACGAGTTCCGCACGCCACTCGAACCCCAGCCTGGCGAATACGGTCAGGAAAAGGAGCCCACTGGCCAGCTCCACGAGAGGATAACGGAAAGAAATGGCCTCCCCGCATCTCCGGCAGCGCCCGCGGAGGAGGACGAAGCTCAAGATGGGGATGTTGTCATACCAGGCGATCTGGGATTGGCAGCGGGGGCAGAAGGAGCGTGGCGACCAGAGGGATATTCCCTCCGGGATGCGGTAGGCGGCGACGTTGTCGAAGCTACCCACCGCCAGACCAAAAAGAAACACGATCGCCGATCCGTAGATCTTCCATCCCATGGACTCACCAGGCCTCGACTCGGAACGCGTCTCTCGGGAATGGCCCCTTCCTCGGCCTTCAGGACCGACGGACGGTCCACCCGCCCCTTGACTCCGGCGCGGCGGCCACCTTTTCGGTGCATCAATCGAATATTCGGCCCGTCCCCGTTTTGAGTTAACCCGACCTGGAATCCCCTCGGCCACTCGCCTCGTCCCGAGGGCTGAACTGAGGGTGTCTGCGCATTCGCAAGAGCATGCCCCTGGCCCCTTGGGACGAGCATGTCAGGCCTGCGGCGCGAGCCAGGGGGAACACCTTCATGAGCTCCGACCCCGCATTATGTGCGCGTCCCGTGACGATAAACGGCGGGTGGCATTCCGGACGCTCGCTCGCGGTCTTCATGGCAGGGTCACGGAGCGGGGTGTGCGAGTCATGGCCCCGTTTCCTCCCGCATGCGCTTCATGAGTGGACCGTCTTCCCTCCAGGTGTAGCAGCTTCCCATGATACCTAGGCGAATAGCCTGCTCGCGCATCATGCGCACCGCCTTGTCGCCGCCGCCGAACCTGTGCACCAGAAGGGCACCCCTTCCCTGCACGCTGACGTGCCCCAGGTTGGTCACCAGGACGGCGAGGTGGCTGCAGCCCTCGGGAGAACCAACCACATCCCGGACCAGCTGGGTGAAGCCGGGCTTTATCTCCACCCCCACAAGGCGCTGCAGCGTGCGTAAAGCATGACGACAATCCTGGTGGGGCACGTGAAGCATCTCGCCCTCCAGGAGTTGGATGCGGCCATCCACGAGGTCCACGGCAGCCCTGACCGACATGTGGTGCACGGGCTGTCCCAGGCGGGTGTCCTGGAGCGTTCCGGTGAGGAAGACCCTTCCCTCCTCGTCCTCCCCGATATCGAATTCGATGCGGCGGTGAAATATGCCCTTCTCCACGCTCCTCCCTCCCACATGCTCCGTATCAAGATGTTGTAATTTTTATCAACATTATATTATTTTATAATTAAGTTAAAAAAGTAAAAGAGTGGTGAAAGCCTCGGGAGGTGGTCGAGTTGCAGATGCTGGTTCCCGATTTCTGGAGAGGGAGGGGCAGGTTCTCCAAGCAGGCCACCTGCAGGAAGGTGAAGGACGACACCCCTTACCAACCCCGGGAAGGGGACGCGGTGCAGGAGGAGCAGTAAAGGCCGCAAGCGGAAAGGGAGACGAACGGAGGCGACTCCTCACTTGCCTGCGGCAGGGGAGGAACATGGCGGTTAAGAGGGATGATGAGCGGTAAGCCTGATGTCGAGGCGAAACGGAGGGCCACCCTTCTCCAGGCGTTGGAGGAACTACAAGGGTTAGACCTCTGCCGCCAGGCGGAACTGGGAGGGTTTTCCTGTAAAGAACTGGAAGATGGCGCTTTTCAACTCCTCATCCCCTCTTTCAACGGGGAGATCGAGATATGGCTGCCCGAAGGGCGCATGTCCTTGCCTCCCCACCTGGAGAGCCTGTCTCTGCGTGTGCTGGCACTCCGGTATGTCAAGCTCTCCTGTGGGGTTCCGGAGAGCGGCGAGTGGATAGCTTATCGGGACCTCCCAGGAGGGAGGTTCTACGCCGCCACCATTTCCCCGACCATAGAAAGGCCTTTGGCCGACATGTTCGGATTCCGGCGGGGAGCACTCGGGGAGATCGCGGCACGGCTGGGCGGCGTGAAGGCGGATTTCGGCGATGAGTCTTTCGTCTTCCGTGCCTTTCCCCGCGTGCCCCTGCTCCTCGTCCTCCACTGGGGCGACGAAGAGTTCCCTCCGGAATGCCGGGTACTCTTTGACCGCTGCAGCTCCCGATATCTGAACACCGATGACCTCAAGGTACTGGCCACTCAACTGGCCGCTTACCTGATGAAGGAAGGGGGCAGGGCTGAGGAGGCCGAGAACCTCCTGTGGATGGTGGAATGACTCGTTCAGGCTACGGCTCGCTCTTTCGATTCCTCTTATTCTGACACGAAATCGGGATAGCTTGCCTCGATCTTTACCTCAAGGGTCGGCATTGCCCTCACCCAAACTTACACTGACTTTAATCTGAGACATCTCGCTCAACTGGCCCAGTTGCTCGTCGTAAAGGGCTACATTGAGGCCGTATTCCCCCGGCTCACTCGGCGGCCGTACGAGCACGGAGAATCTCGCTGACTGACCGGCGGGCAGGTCGCAGGGTAAGAAGGATATATGCTGGTCCCATACCCAATCGTTACCCTGTGACCATCCGATCCAGACCCGGACGAGGCCATAGGGATATTCCTCCTCGCGCCCCCGGTCCCAGTAGGCCATCCAGTAGTTCTGACCGGTGTTCTCCGCCTGAAGTACGACGGGAAAGAGCCCGCCGGTCACGGGGATGTGCAGCGTGTCCCCTAAACCGGCAAGATACACCTTCCCGTTCAGGACGCCCGACCCGACCAATTCTTCATAGCCACGGAGTGTGATCTCGGAGGAGAGGGAGAGCGGCGCAAAAAGCCCCTCGTCCAGGCGGACCTCCAAGCGGTAATCGCCGGCCATAGGAGCGCTGGACACGGTCAGGGGGATGGTGGCCGTCTCTCCCGGTGCCAGATAAAGCGGGACGCGGAAGGTCCCCCGTATCTCGAGGTCGCTCTCCCCTTCAAACCTGGCGATGAAGGGCTGGGCCTCTTCCACGGCCATGACGAATGGTTTCTCGGTGGGGTTGTGCGCGAGGAGTCCGAGGTTCAGGCGTTCCCCCTGCGGCGCGGAACGGGGGCAGGCGAGGGCAAGCTCCAGCTCTCCGGCCTCCGCCAGTTCCGTTTCCGCCACCCGGAATACGGCCTGGTCTCCGAAGTCTGCAACCAGGTCCAGTCCCGGGAAGTCGAGCAGCTTGTCGCGCAGCTCTTCCCGCGAGCCTTCCTCGGTCCATTCCCAGTGCCAGATCACGTAATCCACATGGAGTCCGGACAGGAGTCCCAGGGTCCTCTTGGAGGGGAAGGCGGTCATCTCGTCGTAGATGCGCAGGTAGAAATAGGGGAAGTACGAGCTGCGCCCGTTGACGATCCTCCTCCAGTGGTAGGTGCTGTAATACATCGCCAGCCCGTCATGATCGATGTACTCCACGGGGTCCGCGGTCACGAAGCCGAGACCCCATCCATCGTAGGTAAGGGCTCCTTGGGTGAGAGGTGGGGAGGGGAGCTCGATGAAGCGGGCGTCCCCGCTCTCCGCGGCCCAGCGGTAGACCTCGGGGACCTCCTTGCCCACCGGGACACGGTAGATGGGGATGTTGAAGGTAGCCATCTCTAAGACCAGCAGGCCGAGCAGGAAAGGGGGGAAGGCCTTCGAGATGAAGGACCGCGAGCGGCCTCCTTCTCGGACGGCTGACACGCGGGAGTGGAGGAACCAGGTTCCGTAGCCGGCCAGGCCGGCGATTCCGAGGAGGGCGATGAGGTATATCCTCATGGGCGTCCGGGTGAACTTAAGTATTCCGAGGTTGTACGGGATGGCGTAGAAGAGGTTGTTGAACTTCCCGATGCGCGGCCCGAAGGAGAAGAGGAGCCCCACTACCGTGAGGACGACGAAGTAACCGGCATCCCGGACCGGTGTCGGAGTTCGCCGCTGGGTGACTTCCCTCCTCGGCGGAACCGATTCTCCGCTCTCCGCCTCCTCTTGCAAGGTCGCCCCCAGCCCTTCGGGTACCCCGGGGCCTTCTGCTGCCGGGACGTGCCGTCGCCTGGCGGAGCGGTACAGGGCGAGAAGCCCGAGGATGAAGAGCGCGATGACCAGGAAGCCGGGGAACAGGGCCGCGCCCCGGAAAGCCATTATGTGGCGGAAGGGGCCCGGCGCTTTCCCATAGAGCACACTCTGGGGAAGGACACGCAGGAAATCGGAGGCGTGCACGGAATAGGGCACCGTCTCCGAGACCGACCTCTCGAAACCGGGCAGCCGGGAATGGGTTCTCAGGTAGGGGAGGAGGAGCGGTATCAGGAGCAGGAACGCCGCCGCCATGGAGAGCGCGGAAAGGCCGAGCATCTTCCACTCCTGCCCGTGGCGTGAGAAGGCGGCTTTCCAGAGAAGGAAGAGCCCCGCGGCAAGGGCACAGAACATGGCGTAATGCCAGCTGGAGAGGGATTGCAGTAGGAAAAAGAGGGCGAAGAGGAGGAGGCGTTTTCTCCCTCCCCATTCGAGGTAGCGATGCAGGTAGAGGAGCATGAAGGGCATGAAGGGTGAGAAGAGGAACCAAAGGTGATCCGGCCGGGCCATGCGGAAGGGAGCCAGGGCGAATATCGATCCCGCCACGAGTCCTGCAGGGACGCTCCCGGTCAGCTCCTTGAGCAGGAGATAGGTTCCGAACGCGGTGAGCACCAGGGAGAAGAACAGGAGGAAGTTGAAGGTCAGGACCGGGTTATGGGTCGTAAAGTATACGGGCGCTCCGCATACGCCGATGATGAAGAGGTGCTCGGAATAGGTGTTGACGTCCCGGGAGGGATAGATGATGTTCCCTTGGAAGAAGTTGCCGGGATCGGTGAATATCTTTCGGGCATCCCAGGAGGTGAGCCAGGCGGCGTGCAGGGCATCGCCGAAACCCCCGAGCTCCCCGGTTGGCTCATAGATCCCGTTGTCGCCGGGGAGGCAATTGTGGACGTGTAGGGCCAGTGGCCATGTGTAGAGAACGGAGACCAGAAGAAAAAAGGCGATCACCGCCGCGTATTCGATCCTTTTGGAGTTCTTGTCCATCTTATCCGTTGAAAAACCCGACCTCTTCGATTTTTACGCGAACAATAGTTCTATATGCCGCAGGCATAGCCCTTCATATCTCGACCGGTCGCGGTTGACAATTTAATGGCCATCAAATAATTCTATAGAGTCAATTTTAATTCTTGTTCATGTCGAGTGTTTGACGGGCGCGAGCTTTGCCCGGGGGAAAGACCGCGTCGCTCAGGGACGGCGATAGGGCCTCTCCCTTGACGGCCGGATAAGGACTCGCGCCGGGCATGGTGCCGAATCTCCTTACGGCTACCTTGCCCATGCTCCGGTTGGTGGTCTTGGGGATAATGTGGGGTAAAGAACGGTCCTTTCTTGTCCGTTCGGGAAAGGGGGACCGGAAGGCCCTTTCCGCATGGGAAAAGATATTGAGTGCCGTGAGGGTCCTGCAGAACTGTCTTAGAGGGTCAGGGCCCAGAAGGAGGGCAGATCCGTGGCGCATTCGCCCCATGGTCCTCCAATACCTTGGGGCAGAGACGCGGGAACGCCGATTCGTGGAGGTCGCGGAGCGGTGACATGATATAGAACATGGTACACGTTTCGGAATTAATATAATTGATTGCCATCGATGGCGACCGGGGAGGGAGGATGATAAAAGCTACGGGTAGCGGGCTGGAAAGGGAAATAGAGGCGCGCTGTGGCGAGCGAGTGCGGCTCTGTTTTCAGTGCGGGAAGTGCAGCACGGGTTGCCTCTTCACCCCGGCCATGGACTTGCTCCCCCACCAGGCCATGAAACTGGTACAGCTGGGGGAGGAGGAGAGGCTTCTCTCCAGCCGCACAATATGGATATGCGCCTCCTGCGTCACCTGCACGGCGCGCTGCCCCAACGACATCGACGTGGCCGGGGTCATCGACGCCCTGCGGCAGATGGCCCTGGAGAAGGGCGTGCGGCCTGCGGAGAGGAACGTCCCCCTCTTCCACTTCTGCTTCCTGGGGAACATCCGGGCCACGGGGAGGATAAGCGAGCCCGTGCTCATGGGGGCCTACAAGGCGTTGTCCGGCGACCTCTTCAGCGATATAGGGCTGGCCGTGGAGATGCTCCGCAAGGGCAAGATAAAGCTTGTCCCCAGCCTGGTGCGGGGTCGCCGCGAGATAAGGCGCATCTTCAGCGAGAGCGGCGGGAAGGGGGCGGTGGGAAAGGGATGAGGCCGCAGCGCAAGGGCCGAGGAATGGGAGGACCCGGCATGACGCGGGAGCCTCTCTCTTCTCGCGGCAGAGGCATGAAAGCGCCGCGCAGGGTCTTTCCCGGCCTCTCGGCGCCTGGCGGCGCGCTCGAGGTGCACGGAAAAGGCGGGTACGAGTACGGCGTTTTCCCGCGGGACGGATGGACGGGGTTCGGCGGCCGGAGGTAAGCAGGTGGGAAGTTATTCCTATTACCCGGGTTGCTCCCAGCTCTCCTCGGCGGAGGAGTACGGTGACTCGGCGGTGGCCGTGGCCCAAGCGCTGGGCATCCGTCTGGAGCCTCTGCCAGACTGGAGCTGCTGCGGCGCCTCATCGGCACACATGACCAACCGACTCCTCTCCGTGGCTCTTCCGGCGCGCAACCTGGCCCGGGCGCGGGAGCGGGGCGGAGACCTGGTGGTGGTCTGCGCGGCCTGTTACCACAACCTGAGGTCGGCCCAGATGGAGCTCCTCGAGGACGAGGAGATGGCTTCCCGGCTGGAGAGGGTCATCGGTTCCGACCCCCGCTTCCGGGGCCGCATCGTGCATCTCCTGGACCTGATCTACGAGGTGGTGGGGCTTGAGCGACTAAGGGAGAGAGTCGTGAACCCTCTGCGAGGGCTCAGGCCGGTATCCTACTACGGATGTCTCATGGCCCGTCCTCCGGAGATGATGGAGGGCGACAACCCTGACCATCCCAGGCGCATGGACGAGCTGCTGGACGCCCTGGGGGCGGAGGTCAGGCCCTGGTCCTACAAGACCGACTGCTGCGGGGGGAGCCTCTCCCTGACCCGCACCGACCTGGTGGTGGGGCTGGTGAACAGGCTCTTCGAGGCCGCGGAGGAGGCCGGGGCGGACAGCCTGGTCACCGCCTGTCCCATGTGCCTGGCCAACCTGGAGATGCGCCAGCGGGAAGGGAAGCTCACTTTCGGGCATGAACACGACCTCCCGGTGTTCTTCTTCACCGAGCTCATCGGGCTGGCCCTGGGAATGGAGGAGGCCGATTCCTGGCTCTCCAAGCACCTCATGGATCCCCGGCCCCTCCTGTGGAGGAACGGGGTGCGGACGGGAGGAGGACGACCCACTTGATCGGCAAGATGGACGAGAAAGAGGACCTTAACCAAGTCATGAAAGACGTGGACGATGTCGAGCCCGCCGGAGGTAAGCTCCCCCTCGGCTCGGTCATGGTGGTGGGCGGCGGCGTGGGTGGAATCCAGGCCTCGCTGGAGCTCTCCGGCCTAGGCTACCGGGTGTACCTGGTCGAATCCTCGCCCTCCATCGGCGGGGTCATGGGCATGCTGGACAAGACCTTCCCCACCAACGAGTGCTCCATGTGCATCCTCTCCCCCAAGATGGTGGAGGTGGCCTCGGACCTGAACATCGAGGTCCTCACCCTGGCCGATGTCCTCTCTGTGGAGGGCCAGCCGGGGAGCATGCGCGTGCGTCTGCGGCTGCGGCCCCGCTACGTGGACGTTGAGAAGTGCACCGGGTGCGGGGACTGTACCGCCAAGTGCCCGGTGAAGATACCCGACCCTTACAACGCGAACCTCAACACGACCCGCTGTATACGAGTGCCCTTCCCCCAGGCGGTCCCCGGGGCGGCGGTCATCGAAGGCTCGGTGTGCCGCTACCTCACCAAAGGGAAGTGCGGCAACTGCGCCAAAGTCTGCCAGGCGGGGGCCGTGAACTTCGAGGACCGGGAGCGGGAAGTGGTCCTCGAAGTGGGCATGGTCATCGCCGCTCCCGGCTACCGTCCCTTCGACGCCTCCCGCAAGACGGAGTACGGGTACGGGATATACCCCAACGTGGTGACCTCCCTGGAGTTCGAGCGCATCCTGGGGGCCAACGGCCCCACCCAGGGGCGCGTGATCCGCCCCTCCGACGGGCGGGAGGTGAGAAGGCTGGCCTTCATCCAGTGCGTGGGCTCGAGGGACGTGACCGTGGGCAACGGATACTGCTCCAGCGTGTGCTGCATGTACGCCACCAAGCAGGCGCTCATCGCCAAGGAGCACCTCCCCTCCATCGAGCCCACCATCTTCTTCATCGACCTGCGGGCCTACGGCAAGGATTTCGAGAAATACTACACGGGGGCGGAGACCCGCCAAGGGGTGCGTTATGTGCGGGGACTGGTCTCCGGGATACGGGAGAGGCAACGCACCAAGGACCTCCTCCTGCGCTACCTGGACGAGAAGGGGTGCATGCGGGAGGAGGAGTTCGACCTGGTGGTCCTCTCCATCGGGCTGGAGGCCCCCTGCGGACTGGCCGAGGGACTGGGGCTGGAGCTCAACGAGCACGGTTTCGCCCGCTCCGACCCCTTCCTCCCCGTCCTCTCCTCGCGCCCGGGGGTGCTGGTCTGCGGGGCGGCCCAGGAGCCCAAGGACATACCGGACACCGTGACCCAGGCCACGGCGGCGGCGGGGGTGGCCTCCCTCGCCCTGCACCGGGCCCGGGGGACCCTGCTCACGCGCCGCGAGCATCCCCCGGAAAGGGACGTGCGTGGAGAGGAGCCCCGGGTGGGGGCGGTCATCTGTCGTTGCGGCTCCAACATCGGCGGCTTCGTGGACGTGCCCGCGGTGGTGGAGTACGCCCGCGGGTTGCCCGGGGTGGTATTCGCCGAGGAGAGGCTCTACGCCTGTTCCCAGGACGCCCAGGAGTGGATACGCCAGATGGTGGAGGAGCACCGGCTGAACCGCCTGGTGGTGGCCTCCTGCACACCCCGCACCCATCAGCCCCTCTTCCGGGAGACGCTACGCTCGGCGGGGATCAACAAATATCTCTTCGAGATGGCCAACATCAGGGAGCACTGCTCATGGGTGCACATGCAGGAGCCGGAAAAGGCCACCCGGAAGGCCAAGTACCTGGTGAGGATGGCCGTCGAGAAGGCGGTGCGCCTGGAGCCCCTGACCGAGGGGGAGAGCGAGGTCATCTCCCGCGCCCTGGTCATCGGGGGCGGGGTGGCGGGGATGAACGCCGCCCTCCAGCTGGCCGGATCCGGATTCCCGGTCTATCTGGTGGAGAAGGAGCAGGAGCTGGGCGGGCTGGCGCGCAACGTGCACTTCGACTACCGGGGTGAAGACGTGCAGGCCTATCTCCGCGACCTGGTGGAGAGGGTGCGGCGGGAGGAGCTCATAACCGTCCTCACCGGGCACCGGGTGGTGGATGTCTCCGGCTTCGTGGGCCGCTTCCGCACCCTCGTCCGCGACGGAGAGGGCAGGGAGACCCTGCTCGAGCACGGCGCGGTCATCGTAGCCACCGGAGGGGGACAGTACCGGCCCACGGAGTATCTCTACGGGGAGGACGAACGGGTCCTCACGCAGTGGGAGCTGGAGGAAAGGATCGCCTCCCGGGACCCGGGGCTTTCGGGAATCCGCCGCGCGGTCATGATTCAGTGCGTGGGCTCGAGGGACGAGGAGCGGCCTTACTGCTCCAAGGTATGCTGCACGGAGGCGGTGAAGAACGCCCTGGCCCTCAAGGAAATGAACCCCGCTGCGGACATATACGTCCTCTACCGGGACGTGCGCACCTACGGCTTCCGCGAGGACCTCTACCGGAAGGCGAGGGAGGCGGGTGTGGTCTTCCTGCGTTTCGCCGATGGAGTACGGCCCACTGTGGCCAGGTGGGGGAGCGCCCTCCGGGTGACCGTCCCCGAGGCGGGCCTGGGCGAGGAGGTGGCCGTGGACACCGACCTGGTGGTCCTTTCGGTGGGGATAACCGCCAACCCGGACAATGCCGAGTTGGCCCCTATGCTCAAGGTTCCCCGCAACGCGGAGGGCTTCTTCCTGGAGGCGCACATGAAACTGCGCCCCGTGGATTTCGCCACCGACGGGGTTTTCGTGTGCGGCCTGGCCCACGCCCCCAAATCCATCGAGGAGTCCGTGGCCCAGGCCGCTGCCGCGGCGGCGCGGGCGGAGTCCGTACTCAGCAGGGAGAAGATAATCACCGAGGGCGTGGTGGCCGTTGTGGACGAGGAGAGGTGTTCCGGGTGCGGTATATGCGTGGGCCTATGCCCCTTCGAGGCGGTCACCCTGGACCGGGAGAGGAGGAAGGCTTCCGTGAACCCCTCCCTGTGCAAGGGGTGCGGCACGTGCACGGCGGCCTGTACGGCGGGTGCCAGCCGCCTGCAGGGTTTCAGGGCGGACCAGATATGCGAACAGATCGAGGCGGCGGCCACGGCCTGGGATGAGTAGGCGGCCGCCGGGGAGGCGAGGCGCGGAGATGGAGGAGGAAAAAAAGGAGGAGAGGAGCATCACGGAGGGCGCGGACGACGTACGCATCCTGGCCTTCCTGTGCAACTGGTGTTCTTACGCCGGGGCGGACCTGGCCGGGGTATCCCGCCTCCAGTACCCGCCCAACGTTTTGGACGTGCGGGTGATGTGCACGGGGACCATAAGCCCCTATTTCGTGGTCAAGGCCTTCCAGGAGGGCATGGACGGGGTGCTCATCGCCGGGTGCCATATCGGCGACTGTCATTATCTCAAGGGGAACTACATGACCGCCAAGCGCTTCCAGGTGTTGCGCGAGGCCCTCAGGTTCCTGGGGCTTGAGGAGGGCCGACTGCGCCTGGAGTGGGTTTCCGCGGCGGAGGGAGAAAAGTACGCCGAGGTGGTGCGCTCCTTCACCGAGCAGGTGAGGGCCCTGGGCCCCTCCCCCCTGCGCCGCGTGCCGGCAGGGGCGAAAGGGCGGGGGGAAGAGGTCGGACGAAGGCGGAAGTGAGGACGGCCGTGGTGGACGCGAACGAGCTGAAGGCGGTCATAAGGAAGAAACTGGAAGAGGGGGCGGATGCCTTTCTCTGCCTGGTGGACGAGGAGGGGAGCGCCGTCCCCGCGCTCGTCACCGTCGCCGATTCCCCGGACCTGGAAAGGGTCTCCGTGAGTGGGGCGCGTTATCCCCTGGGGAAGCTCCTCATCGAGCTCCTGCGCGAGTACCCGGGACGGCGTTTCGCCGTGCTGGCGCGGGGGTGCGACGAGCGCGCCCTGGTGGAGCTGGCCAAACTGGAGCAGGTGGACCTGGAACGGGTGGAGCTGGTGGGACTGGCTTGTTCCGCGGAGGAGGCCAGGGCCTGCGGGTGCCGGAAGCCCTACCCGAGCCGGGTGCACCTGGGGGAGACGGCGGAACCCGCCCCGGAACGGGAGGCCATCGAGGAGCTGGAATCCCTGTCCGACCGCGAGCGCCTGCGCTTCTGGGAAGAACACTTCTCCCGGTGCATCAAGTGCTACGGGTGCCGGAACGTATGCCCCATGTGCTTCTGCGAGGACTGCGCCTTGGAGAATCCCCAGCTGGTGGAGCCCGGGGTCGTCCCCCCGGAGTTCCCCTCCTTCCATCTTATAAGGGCGCTGGACATGGCCGGCCGCTGCGTGGACTGCGGGCTGTGCGAGGAGGCCTGTCCGGCGGGAATACCGCTGCGTTCCCTGTACCGCAGGATGCAGGAGGTGATGGAGGAGCGCTTCGGTTACCGCCCGGGCGAGGACCCGGGACGCAGGAACCCTCTGAGCGAGCTGGGCACGGAGGAAGAAATAAAGAAGATCTTGGGGTCAGGTCTTGAATCGTGATACCCCATCGGGTATTTCGGCGGAAAAACCGGAAGTCGTAGACCTCCGGAGAAGGTGGGTAACGACCGGGAAACGGGTGGCATAAAGCATTGGAACGTGTACCGGTAAGGAAGGCATCAACCTGAGGCGGTTCAGGTGTTCGGGATGAGCTCAGTGCGGAAGCACGAACCTTTTAGGTTATGGATTGAAGGAGCTGGAGAAAGGGGACGACGAGACTTTTCGGTTTTTACCGACGAATAACCCGGCAGTTACGGGCGCCGGTGGAGATGCGGTGAATTGCTGAAAAATTGCTGAAAAGAACGGGACATGATGCGGAAAAAGGTAAGAATCGGAGTTCGTTAGGTAACATGAGGGTAAAGGAAGAGACGAGGTAATTTAGATGGCGCACGAGGATTTCGATTTCCGGCTGGTCCCCTCCACATGCGTCTATTGCGGGACGGGGTGCGGTGTGCTCCTGCAGGCGAACAACGGGCGCCTCACCGGGACGCTTCCCCAGAAGGATCACCCCGTGTCGCGTGGCTCGCTTTGCATCAAGGGGTGGTCGGCCCACGAGTTCGTGCACAGCCCCCACCGCCTGACCCGTCCCCTTATCCGCCGGGGCGGGGAGCTGGTGGAGACGGACTGGGACACGGCGCTGCAGGCGGTGGCGGAGGGGCTGCGGAGGACGCGGGAGGAGCATGGGCCGGACGCGGTGGGATTCCTGGCCTCCGCCCGCTGCACCAACGAGGAGAACTACCTCCTCATGAAGCTGGCCCGCGCGGTGGTCGGCACCAACAACGTCGACCACTGCGCCCGCTTGTGACACGCTCCCACGGTCGCCGGTCTGGCGACGGCACTGGGAAGCGGGGCCATGACCAACTCCATAGAGGACCTGGCGGAGGCGGAGGTCATCCTGGTGGTGGGGTCCAACACCACCGAGCAACACCCCATCATCGGGGAGCGCATACTTTCCGCGGTGAGAAGGGGTACCCGACTCATAGTCATCGACCCGCGGGCCATCCACTTGACCCGCTTCGCCCGGGTACATCTGCGCCCTAGGCCCGGGACGGAGGTCGCCTACCTCAACGGCCTGGCTAACGTCATCATCTCCGAGGGTCTGCAGGACGACGCCTTCATCGCCTCACGCACCGAGGGCTTCGAGGAGTTCCGCGAGGCAGTGGCCGGATACACCCCGGAGAAGGTGGAGGAGATAACCGGCATCCCGGCCTCGAACCTCATCGAGGCCGCGCGACTTTACGGGGGCGCGGGAAGGGCGGCCATCGTCTACTGCATGGGGATCACCCAGCACGTGGCGGGCACGGACAACGTCCTCGCCGTGGCCAACCTGGCCCTGCTCACCGGGAACGTCGGCAGGCCGGGAACGGGGGTCAACCCCCTGCGGGGCCAGAACAACGTGCAGGGGGCCTGCGACATGGGCGGACTCCCCGACGTTTTCACCGCTTACCAGAGGGTGGACGACGAGGAGGCGGCGCGTAAGTTCGAGGCCGCATGGGGTGTGGAAGGGCTTTCCAGGAAGCCGGGCCTCACGGTGGTGGAGATGATGGAAGCCGCCGCCACGGGACGCCTGCGGGCCATGTACATCATGGGGGAGAACCCCATGCTCTCCGACCCGGACGTCAACCACGTGCGGGAAGCCCTCTCCAGGCTGGACTTCCTGGCCGTGGCGGACATCATGGAAAACGAGACCCTGCGCCATGCCCACGTGGTTTTACCGGCCGCTTCCTTCGCCGAGAAGGAGGGGACCATAACCAGTACCGAGCGCCGCGTGCAGAGGTTTCGCCGGGCGATAGAGCCGGTCGGAGAGGCGCGCCCGGACTGGGGGATAGTCTGCGAGCTGGCCAGGCGCATGGGGGCGAGCGGTTTCGACTTCGCATCCCCGGAGGAGGTCTTCGAGGAGATAAGGAAAGTGACCCCCAGCTACGCCGGCATTACCTACCGGCGGCTGGGCACACGCGGCCTGCAGTGGCCGTGCCCCTTCGAGGACCATCCCGGGACGCCCATCCTTCACGTGGAAGGTTTTCCCATCGGGAAGGGGAGGTTCACCCCCGTCGCCTACCGGCCGCCGGCCGAGGAGCCGGACGAGGAATACCCGTTCATCCTCACCACCGGGCGCATACTATTCCAGTACCACACCGGGACCATGACCCGCCGTTCGCCCTCACTGGCGAAGGAGGCGGACCGGCCGTTCGTCGAGGTCAACCCGGAGGACGCCGCAGAACTGGCCATCGCCGACGGTGAGCGAGTGGTCGTCGCCTCTCGCCGGGGGAGCGTGGAGGTGGAGGCCAAGGTGACCGAACGGGTGGGAAGGGGCGTGGTCTTCATGCCCTTCCACTTCGCCGAGGCAGCGGCCAACGCGCTAACCATAGCTGCCTTAGACCCGGTAGCCAAGATCCCCGAACTCAAGGTCTGCGCCGTCAAGATCCATGGGGTCAGGTCTTGAATCGTGATACCCATTAGGGTATTCACGGACCCTTAGTTCTTGCAAGGATTCCCCTATGGGGATGTCTCTACCCTATTTATTTGAAAAAAAGCTCTTCCTATCCTCAGCGCGTTTGGCTAAAATATGTATAACATATATAACTTATATATATTTCAGAAAAAAAGGTCAATTGAGTGCCTGGGCAAGGAGGAAAACACAGATGGCCAGGCCGCTAAGGTTGCAGTTGGAAAATGCCCTCTATCACATCACCTCACGCGGTAACGAGAGGACGAGCATTTTTCTTGACGATCAAGATCGCCATGTCTTTCTGAAGAAGCTTTCCGATGTTATCGAGCGATATATCTGGACGGTATATGCCTATTGCCTTATGGGTAATCATTATCATCTCCTCCTCAGGACCGAGAAGGCAAACCTTTCCGGGGGGATGCGCCAGTTGAACGGCGTATATGCTCAGTATTTCAATCGGCGCCACGATAGGGTGGGTCATGTGTTCCAGGGTAGGTTTAAAGCCATTCTCATCGAGGACGAGGATAAGCTCCTGGCCGTCGCACGATATGTGGCCCTCAATCCCGTGCGGGCAGGGATGGTGGACGGACCGGCGGATTGGAAATGGTCTTCTTATCGGGCGACGGTCGGCTTGGACAAACCGGCGAAATTTTTCTGTCCCGACCATGTCCTGTGCCTGTTCTCCAACCGGCGGGACGAGGCCGTCGAGCTATACGACTCCTTCATCCATGAGGGCATCGGGGAACCCTCACCTCTGGAGAACGCATATGGAGGGATAGTTCTCGGTGAAAAGGAGGCCACGAGAGTGCTTCTCGAGAAGGTGGCCCGGCAAGTGGGCCCGGAAATACCCAAAGGGGAAAGATATGCGGCTAGACCGGACCTGGAGGAAATATTCTCAAACCATGACCGGGATACGGGCATTTATTCGGCAATCCACAAATACGGATACACGTTGAGATCGGTTGGGGATTTCCTGGGGATGCATTATTCCGCGGTGAGCAGGATCGTCAACAGGGTTGCCAGAAGCGCGACCTGACGATCTTTGGGGCGCATCCCGGCGATCCACACCATCTCGTTAATGTGTTTTAGCGATTGGCCCTTGGCTTCGGCGCATACCCCGGCTTTCCGCTGAATACTTGCCCTCTGCATCAACGTCGGAAAAACGTTTGAGCTGTGATCTCCAAGTTGTTCTAAGAAACCGCGGAGGTGCTAAAAGCGCTTAAAATACCCCTAGAGGTATCACGATTCAAGACCTGACCCCTTTAGGCTCCGAATTTGGAGAGGCGCTGGGCGCAAGCGAGCATCATGGGCAGCAAGTCCACGGCGGCGAAGACACCCAGGATGCCGTGGGCGCAGGCCCTCTCTCCGAAGGAGTCCACGTCGTCCCTCCTCTCCCACCGGGAATGGAAGAGAAGAGGGGAGGGATGCCAGCTGTGGGCCTTGAGCAGGGAGGGGGTGGAGTGGTCCCCGGTCACCACCAGCACGTCGGGGTCGAGCTCCAGGATGCGGGGTACGGAGGTGTCCACCTCCTCGATGCAGGCCACTTTGGCCTCGAAGTCCCCGTCCTCGCCGCGGCTGTCCGTGTACTTGTAGTGGACGAAGAAATAATCGTAATGCCCCCAGGCTCCGGCCAGGGCTTCCACCTGTTCGGCGAAGGAGGGACCGGTGTCCACCAGCTCCATCCCCACCAGGCGGGCCACGGCGCGGTACATGGGGTAGGTGGCCACGGCGGCCGCCCGTATGCCGTAGAGCTCGGTCATGGGAGGTATGTCGGGCTTCCGGGCGAAGCCCCGGGTGAGCAGCATGTTGGCCGGATGTTCGTTGGCGAGCAACCTGGCAGCTTTTTCCAGGTATTCGTTGACCAGTGCAGCAGTCCTTCGCGCCGCCTCGTCCTCCTCCGCGAGCGGACGGCAGGGCAGGGGAGGTAGGCCCGTCTTCTGGGGATCGGTGTCCGTGACGCGCTCAGAGAGGCCCTCGCCTCGCAGCACCAGCGCCGCGCGGTGCTCCTTCTCCGGGCGGATGATCGCCTCCGCGCCTTCCAGCTCTATGGCCGCGAGCTTCTCGCACAGCCGCGCGTTCTCCTCGGTGGAGATGCGGCCGGCGCGCCGGTCGGTTATCACCCCGTCCTCCACGGTACAGAAATTCACCCGAGCCGCAAGGTCGTGCGGGCCGAGGTCCATGCCCACTCCGAGAGCGGAGAGCACTCCCCTACCCACCTCATAGCGCAACGGGTCGTACCCGAAGAGGGCCATGTGGGCGGGGCCGCTTCCCGGGGTGATGCCCGGGCCCACGGCGTGGATCATCCCGCAGGCGGAATCCCTGGCCAAGGCGTCCAGGTGGGGAGTACGCGCGGTCTCCAGCTCGGTGAGGCCGGTCTCCGGATGGGGGAGTCCCCCCAGGCCGTCCAGCACCAAAAGCACCATCTTGGACGCCGACGTCGTTCGCAGGCTGGATATGAATTCCATGCGGTTCACTTCTATGACCTCCTCTATCTCGCCAACATTATATACGGGGAGGCGGTCGGCAGGATAACGCGCGGTCGGACGGGCGAGGGCGGTGATCGGCATAGTGCGGAAGGGTGCCGGGAAGCGCCTCGCCCGGCTTGACCTCCTCCACTCCGGCACACAAGCACATAAGAGGTCTGTGACGCAGCGCGGGTGGCCGGGGATTCGCGGAGGTGCCTCGTGCCGCAAAAGGGCGGCGGAGACGGCCTTTCCGCGGAGCGGCGTATCATGTCGCGGCGGGGGGCCCGGAGGCTGCCCCTCCGGGGAAGGGGTGAGCGGAAAGGCCGGAAGACGTTTTCATGCCGCCTGCCCGCGTGGTGGTTCCATGGGGCCGAGGCCTTATTATTAAAGAGTGGGCCCGTAACTGCCCGATTCGTGAAGATGGAAGCGGGTTGATTCCGGCCGTTGGCGGGGAGGGCTCCTTGAGCGGGATGGGCGGTTGACGAAAATAAAGGTGAGGGTACGTGGCCTTGAGTTCGAGCTGCTGAGGGGAGCACGGGCCTTGTGATGAGAGGGTTCAGGGTATTCTGGAACCGTTGGTGGGTGGTGGTGGTCGTAGTGTCCGCCCTCGCCGTTTCCGTGCCCGTCCAGTACCTGGTCCGCCGGGAGGTGGTGGTGGGGATAGCCTCTGAACACACGCATTCCCACGCGCACGGTCCCGAGGAGGGCCATGCACACGTAGAGGGCGAGGGCCACGCGGGAGAGGAAGAGCATGGGGAAGAAGGGCATCCGGCCTCGGAGATTCCCCTGCACACCAACCTGATAAGCAACTACAGCTTCGAGGTGGGGACACGGGAGACCATCTGGGGATGGGCCAAGAAGGGCGAGGAAAGGGGCGCGCTGGCCTTCAGGGACCGGGAACGTTCCTTCAGGGGCTTCGCCAGCGCCGCGGTCAGCTCGCAGGAGAGCGATTTCGTGGATGCCGGATGGTACATGCCCCTGGGGATGACGCCCGTGGGCCACGACGTGGTCTTCCGGGGCCAGGTTAGCACGGAGGGCCTGGAAGGGCAGGCTTACCTGGGGATCATCATCCGGGGAGCGGGCGAGGAGGAGGCCGAACCGCGCACCCTGGTGGTCGCTTACTCCGACCGGGGTGAGGGGACCATGGGATGGACGCCCCTGGAGCTGCGCGTTTACGTGCCCCTGCAGGCTCGCGAGGTATGGCTGGAATGCGGGATGTACGGAAAAGGGAAGGCTTGGTTCGACGAGGTATCCCTGGAAGTGGAGGAGAGGGAGGCCTATCCCCCGGAGGGAGTCAATCTCCTCGACAACCCCTCTTTCGAGGCGGGAGCCACTGGGTGGCACATCTTCTTCTCCGGCACGGACACGCCCCCGGCGTACGGCCCGGAGGCCGGGTGGTCGGGGGAAGGGCTCTCGCTGCGGGTGGATAACGGGCCGGGTCTCGGACCATCGGCTCATACCGGATTTTTCCAGACCATCACCGGGCTCTCGGGGCATAAGGGAGCCCTGTTCCTGCGTGGCAGGATAGGCTCCAGGAGCATGTCCGGCAGGGCATGGGTGGATGCAGTGGCCTTCGGGGTCTCCGGCTCCACGGGGTTCATGGTCTCACGGGAATTGAGGGGGAGCTCGGTATGGGAGGGATTCGAAGGCTGGATCCCACTGGAAGGGGAGACGGACAGCCTCATGGTCCGGCTGAACGTGGAGGGGAGCGGGGCCCTCCTGGCCGACGACCTGGAGGCCGTGTTCTTCCCCGCAGGGGAATAGGTCGCGGCGCGCCGCTGGCTGGGCCCCATATCCTTGTCCGGTCTCGTGCCTCTTGGGAAGGAAGAGGCGAGGTCGCCGTCTCGAGGCAGCGCGGATGATCAGCGCCGCGAGGCGCTCATGTTCTCCAGGTTGGAGAGGTCGCGGGGCGTCCCCAGGGCGATGAGCAGGTCGCCGGCGTCCAGGCGGGTGTCCTTGTCCGGCCGGGTATCGAACCTCCCATCGGCAGCCTTGCGCACGGCCACGACGAGGGCCCCGGTCCGGACCCGGATGTCCATCTCCCCGATGGTCCTGCCCGCCAGCTCGGATCCCTCCTCCACCTCCAGCTCCTCCAGCCGGTAGTCCAGGGAGATGCCGTGGGCCACCAAGTCGAGGTAATCGAAGACGCTCGGCTTGAGGAGGAAGGTGGCCATGCGTTTTCCGCTCAATGTATAGGGTGATATGACCCGGTCGGCGCCGGCGTAGAGGAGCTTGTCCACCGAATCCCGGCTCACGCAGCGCGTAACTATGATCACCTCCTGGTTGAGGCTCCTCGCCGAGAGGGTGGTGAAGAGGTTGTCGGCGTCGTTCTCCAGGGCGCATACCACCCCGCGGGCTCTCCCGACCCCGGCGTTTACCAGGGTCTCCGTGGAGGTGGCGTCACCCTCCAGGCAAAGGTAACCCTTCTCCTGGGCCAGCACCAACCGCGCCGGGTCCCTCTCGATGACCACGAAATCTGCTCCCGCTTCCGCCAGGGTGTCGCAGACCACCTCCCCCACGCGGCCGAACCCGCAGACCACGTGGTGATCGCGCAGCTTTCTTATCCTCAGGTCCATCCTTCTCCTCCCGAAAATCTCCCGCAGGGCCTCGCCGAAGGTGTAGCTTATCAGGCCGGATATTATGAAGAAGAGGTTGAACACCCCGGTTAATATCACCAGGATGGTGAAGTACATTCCAGCCGTGGAGAGAGGGCGTACCTCGCGGAAGCCCACCGTGGTGATGGTGATCACCGTCATGTAGAGCGCCTCCGTGTAGCTCATGTGCTCTATGGTCATGTAGCCAACGGGGGCAAGAGCGAGGAGCAGGACCAGGAGGGTCACGGAGATCACTATCCTGCGGTGCAATTCGTCCTCCCGCGAAATCGTCCCCCTATGGGGTTTCCGCCCTCACGCGTCGGTGAGGTGAGGGCCGACGGACTTTCTTTCCGCATAATTCATTAAACGGCGCCCCCCTGCTGTCCTTCCGGCACCGGGGCCTCGCCCTGCGAAACTTCTCCTGGTATGCCGTGAAAACCCGACCGGGGGACCTAACCCCGGTCGTGTCCACGCGGGCACCAATGTACAATCGCTTCTTTGGTCTCATCTGCCGTGCCTTCCCGTGCCCCCGGAGAATGAAGACGGAGCAGTGGGAACGAAACGCCGTCGGGGCTTTTGGTGCGCATCAAGGACATCATTTCCGAAACGGAGAATGAAGGCGGGGCTTGAATCATGGAATGCCGCGGCGCGTGCCATTTGGGCGCGAGGCGGCTGAGAGGTTACCGGAGACGGAGAGGATCTCGGGACTCGGGTCGGCGGCCTCAGATCCCGATGAGAAAGGGGTTGGTGCGCTTCTCCCAACCCACCACCGTGGAATCCAGGTGGCCCGGATATATCCGGGTCTCGCTGGGCAGGGTGAAGATCTTCTCCTTGACCGAGCGCAGCAGGGTCTGCATGGAGCCGCCGGGAAAGTCGGTGCGGCCTATGGAGCCCCGGAAGACCAGGTCGCCGTCGAATAGGACGCCGTCGGTGAGGAAACAGACGCTGCCCTCGGAATGCCCCGGGGTGTGCAGGACCTTGAACTTCATCCCGCCCAGCTCCAGCTCCTGGCCGTCCTCGAGGGGCAGGAACTCCTCCGGCAGCTCCAGGTCGTCCAGCCCCAGCATCCTCAAGAAAAGGGGAGAAATGGACTTCACCATCTCCGCGTCGGCGGGGTGCATGTAAGCCGGTGCCCCGGTGGCATCCACGATCTCCTTGAGGCCCATGAGGTGATCGGGATGCCCGTGGGTGAGCAGCACGGCCTCCAGCTGCAGGCCGTGGTCCTCGAGGTACTTCAATACCTGGGAGGGGGAGACGCCGGCGTCGATGAGCACCGCCTTTCCCTCCTCCTCGTTGACAGCCAGGTAGGTGTTGCTGCCGAAAGAGTAATCGGTGAAGGTTATTATCTCCACGGGAATCCTCCTCTTTTCATCCCGCTCCCGCCGGTCCTCCGGGGTTCCTAGCCGGGCTTTGGGGTCCTCCCCGGCGGGACGGTTGCCGTTTTCGCTCGCTGGTCGTCGCTCCTCGCAAGGTGTGGCACTTCCCGTGCCCTCAAGACCTTATGGAATTATAAAACACCTCCCACTGGCGGGAAATGACCGGGTTTCTCCCCTAGAGGATGTGGATCGGACGAAGAACCGGATTATCCCTCGCGCCATCCTGGCCTCTTCCGATCGGGGGTGGTGTAGTGGCCTCCAGGCCGAGTCCCCGGAGCCGGAAGCCTCCACGGGGACCATGCCGCGCCCCGAACCGGGAGCCTCGGCCCTCCACCCTCGCCCGCCGCTGAAGGGGAGGGGGGCAGGCGTCCTCGGCATAGCAAAGGCGGAAAGGAGGGAAGAGATTGAGCCGGCGTTCGAGATGTCCGTGAACCTTCCCGAGGGGCGAGATGCGCCGGGCGGAGCTGGAGGACAGGCCGCCCCCCTCTCTGTTTTGAAAGATGAATGTTTGAGTGTCGAAAAGAGGGGGACATTGCCCCTTACCTTTTCACGGTGGGTTACCGAAACATAATTACTGGAGAAGGAGGTGCCGGCCTCATGCCAGTGGTTCTGTACATAGACGACAGCGCCGTGGAGCGCAGCATAGTGAGGCGGCTGCTCGAAGGCGGCGGCTTCCAGGTCTTTACCGCCGAGAAACCGGAAGAGGGGCTGGAGATAGCGGAGAAAGTGCGGCCCGACGTCATCCTCCTGGACCTCCACCTTGAGGGGGCGAGGGGCTGTGACCTGGCGGAGCACTTGCGGAAGATGCCGGGGCTGGAAGATGTCCCCATAGTGGCCATAAGCGCCTCCCTGAGGGAGGAGGAGAGGCCGGGGGTGTTGGAGAATTTCGACGGTTACATCCAGAAACCGGTGGATGTGGACCTCTTGCCCCGCATGGTGCGGGAGTTCATGGTGCGGGGCGCGGCGGAGGTCCGCGAGGAGGAGAAAAGCCCCCGATCGGATGAAGGGGAGGCCACCGAGGAGTCTAGCGGCGACGTCCGGGAGGTACTGGAGACCCTGGAGAAGGTGCGCTCGGTGATGTCCCACGACCTGAGGACCCCTCTCACGGTGATGATCTCCTACGCCAGCACGGTAAGCCGGGAGAAGGTGGGAGAGCTCAACGAACGCCAGAAGGAGATGCTGGATCTGGTGGTCCAGCACGGTTTCCAGATGGACGCCCAGATAACCGAGCTGGTAAAAATAGCCAGGGAGACCTTGGACCGCTTCGGGTATCCGCGCCGGAAGCACTGAGGCCCACGGGGGCGACCTCTCGCCGCCGGACCACCGTCACCACGCGACAAAGGACGGCTTATCCCTGGACGAGGAGCGCATGCCCCCTTTTTCTCCGCAGGGGAGAGGCGCGCACCCGCCGGCGATGGCCGGCCACGCGGAGAGCGAGCTTTACCGGGCGTTTCCGCTGCCGGACACGAGTGACGTTCCTGTGTGCCGCGTTCCTGATGCCGGGATGAGCCCACACACCCGGGCAGATTCCCCCCGCCGCTCGGCCGCCTCCAAGGGAGCGTGATCGGTAGGCGGCCGTTCCCCGCCGGATCAGACCTTCAACCCGGCTTCGTAACCCTCCTGGATGGCCTCAATGGCTTTGCGCGCCTCCCTGGCGTCTCCGACGAGGTGGACCTCCAGCCCCAAATCCTTGAGTTCCTCGTAGAGGCGGTTGTCCGGGCAGCTTCCCACGGCGATGATCACCGTGTCCGCGGGTATGGACTCCTCCTTCCCCTCCACCTCCACCACAACGCGGCCCGGCTCGATGCGCTTGGCGGAGGCGTTGCTCCTCACCTCGATGCCCAGGTTGCGCATGTCCTGGAGGATGGTCCAGCGGGTGGAGATGCCCACGTCCCGGCATACCTTGTCCAGCATCTCCACCACGGTGACCCGCTTGATGCCCCGACTGCACAGCTCGCGAAGGGTATCCACGTCCTCACCGTCGTTCATGAAGAGGAAGAAGAGGGTGTCCGGGGATATGGTGCCTATGCTGGCCACGTACATGGCCGTCTCCGACCCCACGGCCCCCCCGCCGATGATCACCACGTCCCGGCCCTCGGGGTCCCTCTTTCCTTCCAGGATATCCCAGGCCATGGCCACATGGGGCAGGTCGATGCCCGGGATGTTGGGCACCGCCTGGCGGGCTCCCGTGGCCACCACCACGGCCTCGAAGCCCTCCTCGCGTAGGAGGTCGGCGGTGACCTCCGTTTCCAGGCGCAGCTCCACGCCGGCGTTGTCCAGCTGGTTCTCCAGGTCCTCGATGGCCGTCCAGAACTCCTCCCTTCCCGGGGGCACGGCGGCCAGGTTTAGCTGTCCTCCCAGGTAGTCCTTCCTCTCGAAGAGGGTGACTTGGTGGCCCCGTTCCGCGGCGGTGAGAGCGGCCTTCAATCCCGCCGGCCCTCCGCCCACCACGGCCACCTTGCGGGGCCGGGACGCTGGCTCCACCTTGTATTCCAGCTCCCGGCCGGCGCGGGGATTGAGCATGCAGGTCACCGGCTGGAGGTAGAAGACATGGTCAAAACACCCCTGGTTGCAGGCTATGCAGTGCGTTATCTCCTCGTACCTCCCCTCGGCGGCCTTCCGCGCCAGGTAGGGGTCGGCGATGAGGGCGCGGGCCATGGCCGTGAGGTCGGCCATGCCCATGCGCAGGATCTCGTCGGCCACGAAGACGTCGTTGATGCGGTTGGAGGCGATGACCGGCACGCTGACCTTCTCCTTGACGTGGGCCGCCAGGTAGGCCAACCCGGCGCGGGGGACGGACATGGGGAGTTGTGGCACCCGGGTCTCGTGCCATCCCCCGGTGACGTTTATTATGTCCACTCCGTGCTTCTCCAGCTCGGCGGCGAAGAGGGCCCACTCGCGGTTGGTGTTCCCCCCTTCCATGTAATCATGGCCGGCGATGCGGAAGCCGACGACGAAATCGGGTCCCACCGCCTCGCGCACGGCGTCGGCCACCTCCAGACCGAAGCGCATGCGGTTCTCCCAGGAGCCGCCGTACTCGTCGCCGCGGAGGTTGGTCACCGGGGAGAGGAACTGGCAGATGAGGTAGCCGGTGCAGGCCAGCACCTCCACCATGTCGTAACCCGCTTCTTTGACCCGGCGCGCGGCGTCGGCATAGGCCTGGATGGTCCTCTTGATGTCCTCCCGGGTCATCTCCCTGGGCTCCTCGCGGGTGAAACGGGAGGCCACCGGGCTGGGGGCCAGGGCCTGCTTTCCCTCCATGGATATAGAATGGGAATAACGGCCGGCGTGGTAAAGCTGGCAGGCGGCGGCGGCGCCGTGTTTCTTTATGGCCTGGGCGAGGATACGGTGTCCCTCCACGCAGGAATCGTCCCGCATGTCCAGCATCCAGTAAGCGCCTGCGTAGTCGTCGATGATGGCTCCTCCCACGATGATCAGCCCCGTGCCGCCGCGAGCCCTCTCCTCGTAGAAGGCCACTATGCGGTCGTTGACCCGCCCATCGGGGGTGAAGTTGAGGTGCATGGCGGTCATCACTATGCGGTTCCTGATCTCCAGGTCCTTGACGCGAAGAGGGGTCAAGAGCTTCTTCAACATCTCCTTCACTCCTTCGATTTCTCGTTCACCGCTACAGAGCGGGCTACGCAATGACGCCACACGTCTGTCCGAACGGTCACGCGCGGTCCTCGTGCTTCTAACGGTCGCCCGGTCGCGCGGCGGTGCCGCTTTCGGTCCCCTCGCTGTGGCAACCGCTATCCTATTTTACGCCGGCGTAGGAGGAAAACGGCGATCCACCATGAGCAATGGCGTTTGAGACTCGGGCTCTTCACGCGTCCTTACCTCGGCCGGTTGGGGAGGTTTGAGGCTACGGCGATCTGATTTGACCCGCATGCGCCCGCGACCGAAGGGCGACACATGCGCCGCCTTGGCCGCAGAGGGACGTCTCACCTCTCCCTCCCCGCAAGCGGTTTTTTACCGCCTGGTACGTATTTCCCGCCGGATGGGTTGTGTTATAGTATACCAGACTTGGCGGAAAAGGCAGGTATCAAGGGGAAAATGCGGTTCGAGGACTTGTTCGGGGCCTTCTCGGAAAGGGTGGCGGAGGCCCTTGCCATAGCCGAGAGGGAGACCTCGGAGGACAAGGTGAAGGACCTCCGCCGGGCTGTGGAGGAGCTGGTCAGGCCGGGGATGCACCTTCACCTGGGCCACGCCTACATGCGCCCCAACGCCGCCCTCTACGAGATATGCCGCCGTTTCTGGGGAAAGGATCCCGGTTTCACCGTCTCCTCCCTGGGCTTCATCGCCAACATGGTCCTCCTGGTGTACGGGGGTCTGGCCTGCAGGCTGATAACCACCTTCTGCGGCGATTCCTACCCCTTCCCGGGACCCAACCGGGTGTACCAGGAGGCCTACCGGGAGGGGCGCCTGGAGATCGAGAACTGGACGGTCCTCACCCTCCCGCAGCGCTTGATGGCCGGCGCCATGGGTGTGGAATGGATGCCCACCCATTCCCTCCTGGGGAGCTCCATGGAGGAGGAGAACGCGGGGGACTTCCGGGTGGTGGAGTTGCCCGACGGGAGCCGGGTGGGCATGGTGCGGGCCCTGCGTCCCGACCTCACCCTCATCCACGCCTGGGCGGCCGACCGGGCGGGGAACGTCCTGCTTACGCCGCCCTATGCGGAGAACGTCTTCGCCGCCTTCGCCGCCAGGGAAGGGGTCCTGGTGACCGTGGAACAGGTGGTCCCCACCTCCTTCCTGCGCCGCTACTCCCATTTCGTCAGGATTCCCGGATACCTGGTGCGCGCGGTTTGCCCGGCGCCCATGGGGGTGCATCCCTCGGGGGCCTCCAACCAGGGGATAAAGGAGTTCGAGCCCTACGCCGAGGACGAGGAGTTCATGCTCGAGCTGCGGGAGGCCTGCCGCAGCGAGGAATCCCTTCGGAACTGGGTTCGGGAGTGGCTTTTGGAAGTGGATTCCCACGAACGCTATCTGGCCAAGCTGGGGCACGAACGGATATGGTACCTGAAGGGCCGGGCGGCCGGGGACTCCTGGGTCTCCGAGCTGGCCGACCGCATCCCCTCCATCCCCGCGACGGAGGAATACACTCCCGTGGAGATGATGGTGGTGGAGGCGGCGCGGATGATCCGCAGGCGCGTGCGCGAGGCCGGTTACCGCACCATCCTGGCGGGCATAGGCGCCTCCAACCTGGCCGCCTGGAAGGCCTGGTACGACCTTCGCAGAGAGGACGTTCCGGTGGAACTCATGGCCGAGGTCGGCTTCTACGGGTACACGCCGCGCCCCGCCGATCCTTTCATCTTCAATTTCCGGAACATCCCCACCTGCACCATGCTCACCGACATCACCACCGTCCTAGGTTCCATGGTGGGGGCGGCAAGCGGCCGGGCCATAGGCGCTCTGGGAGCCGGCCAGGTGGACCGCTTCGGGAACATCAACTCCACCAAGATCCCGGAACTGGGGCTTTTCCTGGTGGGATCTGGAGGGGCCTGCGACGTGGCGCTGGGAGCCGGCGAGGTCCTGGTGACCGTGGCCATGGACAAGATGCGCACCCCGGAAAGGGTCTCCTACATCACCGCTCCGGGCGAGAGGGTCAGGACCGTGGTGACCACGGAGGGTGTCCTGGAGAAGCCGCCAGGAGAGGAGGAACTGGTGCTCACCGCCTTCTTCCCCCATGTGGCTGCGGACGGGAGAGAGGCCCTCCAGGCCATCGCTTCCCGCTGCGGCTGGGACCTCAGGGCCGCGCCTTCCCTGCGGCGCGCCCAACCGCCCTCCCGCGAGGAGCTCTACGACGTGCGCATCTTCGACCCGCGCCGCTACTTCCTGGGAGAACCCCCTGCGTGATCTCGGGGGACGGTACGAGAATGGCCTTTTCCGTCGGAGAGGCGGATCGACCCATTTCCCTTCGGCTCTCCCACGCGCCGCGGAAAATCGCTCATGGAGGAAGCGGGAAGGCCGTCGTCTTGGAGTTTCAGAGCCTCTTCCGGTTCAGGAGGCTGGCGGCGGCATTCTCTCGGGCGTGGCCCCCGCGATTATATGGTAGATATTACCATATGACGCAGTAAAAAATTCTCTCGCTTCATCATTTGCTGAGCCGTTGCCGGCCAGGAATTTCCCCTTTTCCTCGCGTCGACACAGCCGTGAGGCGGGTATCAGCCTCCTCCGATGGGGGTGAGGTTGACGTTGATGTTCTCCATGAGCTCGGCCACGCTCACTTTGGTGGGATCGATGTTGTTGTTGCGGATGTAGCGGGTTAGCAGGTAGAGCAAGAATTCGACCTCCGGAGTTTCCATCCTCGCTTCCTCCTTTCATGCAGACCCCGGTACCCGGCCTATCCCATCATATTTCCCCCGTTGGAATACCGCGAATACCGATCGTCCTGCCTACATCCCCGAGTTCTCCGTTCAATAATAATTATTCCCCTTCCGGAGGCACACAAACTCGGACCCTTCCCGTCCGCTCCCATCCATGGAACGGCAGGCCCCTGTAAACAAACGTCGTCGGTATGCCCCCGAGATCAGCCCTCCCCGTGCTCCTGTGTCCTCCCCGTATTCTTGTGGCGCACCTAGCAAGGTATTGGGAATAGTGAAAGAATCTGCGGTCATGCTCCTGGATCCTCCCCTTATTCTTGTGGCCCACCTCCGCCGCTGAAAGCGCGGCCCTCGCGGTAGGCCCTCGGCGGGCCCGTGCGGCTCCGTCCTTTATACTTCCGAGCCGCGGCGGCCGAGGTTCAAGGCGTGCCCTTGAGGTGCAGGTCCCGGGGGGAATCGGCGGAACAGGAGAGAGCATCGCGTTTTGCCTAGGTAGGGGATTGGGGTTCGATGGGGTCCCGTGACCGTGAATTAGGCCGCCACCTTCAGTTCCTCGAAACCAGTCCGTATATCCCCTCGGCCAGTTCGATTATCTCCCGGGCGGCCTCCACGCCTTGCCTCCACCTCTCGGGAATCCCCTCCAGTCCGTTGAAGGCGCCGCTGATGGCCCCGGCCACCGCGCCCGTGGTATCGGCGTCCAGGCCGCCCTCCACGGCTCGGGACACCGTCTCCTCGAAGTCTCCCGGGGTGCGCAGGAAGCAGAAGAAGGCGCTGGCCACCGTCTCCACGACGTAACCGCTGGTTCCCAGCCGGGCCAGCGCCTCCTCCGGTTCCATGCCTTCGGCGAGGAACCTCTCCGCCAGAAGGAGGCGCTCGGAAACCGCGCAGGGCCCTATGAAGCGCACCGTTTCCGCTATCAGTGAAGGGGGGTCCAGGTCTCCCCGCGCCGCCAGGGCCACGGCGAAGGCCACGGCCTGGGCCCCGGCCACCGCCTCCGGGTTGGCATGGGTGATCACGGAGACCTCGCGTACCTCTCTGTGTAGCCTCTCCAGGTCGAGGCAGTCCACGAGGCCCACGGGGGCGATGCGCATGGCCGCCCCGTTTCCCGCCGCCATCTCCCCCCGAGCCCCGCTCTCCCCGGGTCGGACTCCGGCACGCAGCCTCTGGATGGATTGGTAGGTTGAATTACCTATTCCCCGCCAGTCTCCTGATTCGAACCACTCCACGAACTTGTGGGCCGTGTCCTCGACGTCCACCCCTTTTCGTTCCAGGATGCTCCGCGCGTGACAGAGCATCATCTTCGTGTCGTCCGTCCACTGGCCGGCCTTGAGCATCCTCCAGGGGGCGTCCATGAACTCTCGGACGCGGCCCAGGCGCCTCCTGATAGTCGAAGCCCTCATGCCCTCCAGGGGCATGCCCAGAGCATCCCCGATGGCCAGGCCAAGAAGGCATCCGGAGAAACGGGATGGGTTAAGCTCGGTCATGACCGGCACTCCGTTGCGCTCGCCTGATGACGATCCCGATACGGGAATAGGATAGCAGAAGAGATGGATTGGACCCAGGCGCCTGAGGAAGAGATTAGGGCGGTGAGGCGAGGGGACGGTGATCGGAGGAGGCGGCATCTTAAAACGCCGAAGGAGAAGCGTCTGGCCTGGGGGTACTTGAAGCTTAGGTTGTAAGCGAGGGGGCGGTGATCCGCGGGGACGGCGTCCTCCGGGTGGCCTGTGGGGGTCGTGAGGGAAGCCGGCTCATGCCCCGCTACCGGCGTGGGCTTCCCGTCAAGCCCGGAGATTTGCGGTTCTCGCACCGTGACCCGCCCTTTCTTTCGAAGGTCCTCCTTCCGGGGAATAACCCGGGAGGTGTTCCCGGAAGCAAGGATTGTGCGGGTTGTGCGGGGAATAACGGTGTGAGAACGGGCGGAAGCGGTCTGTCCTGCACGACGGCATGTCCGTGGCCGGCGCTTCAGGGATACCGAATGGGATTAGTGAAAGCGACATAAATGTTTTACTATTTCATAAGCCGGATAGAGAGAGGAGACCAGGGGTAAAGACGGTGGAAGCGTTGGACCTGGGGACCACCTTGGGCGGGGGAGACACGCCCGGCCGCAGGCAGGTGCGCCTCTTCGACCTGCAGGGCAACCATTATGAGATGGGTTATCAGCAGGGCCTCCAGATGAGGGAGATAATCCGCCATTTTTTCTCCCATCTTCGGCATTGCGAGAGCCTGCGCAGGAAGAAGCCCTTCCTGCTTCCCTTCAGGACTTACGAGGCCCTGGCCTCCCGGAGGGCCTTCCGTGAGACGGCGCAGGAGCTCTCCGAGTATTATCCGCACCAGAAAGCACGAATGGAGGGCATCGCCAAGGGAGCGGGGATCGGTGAGCCGCTCCTTTTCCTGGCCCTGGCGATGGAGACCTTCGTGGCCGAGGCCGATTACCGCCTTGGTGCCTGTACCGCTGTGGGGATCACCTCGGAAAGGAGCGCCATCGGGGAGCCGGTGGTGATCAAGAACCTGGACCGTCCGGCGTTTTTCCGACCCTATTACGTGACCCGCCTTAACCGCTCCACCGAGACAGCCTCCACACTGGACGTCACCATTGCTCCCCTGGCGGGATGCCACGACGGCCTAAACGAGCACGGCCTGTGCATCACCAGCAATTACGGGCATGGAACGGATCTCCCGACCTGCAGCATACCGGTCAGTGTGCTGGTTCAGGAGGCACTGGAGAACTGCGCCACCACGCAGGAAGCGGTGTCCTTCCTGTGTGCGGGCAAGCGGTCCACGGGGGCCATACTCCTGGTGGCGGACGCGGGAGGGGAGCTGGCGACGGTGGAGCTCTCCCCTAACTTCAGCGGGGTGCGTCAACCCGAGGAGGGCATCCTGATCAACGCCAACCACTACCGTTGCCGGGAGATGATCTCTTACGACGTTCCGCATAACGCCTTTTACACCAGCCGGAACATCCAGGCCTTCCGGGGGGTGCGTGTACGCGAGTCCAGTGAGTTGCGTTATACCCGTGTGGAGCAGCTTCTCTCCGAGAGGGAAGCATTCTCTCTCGGGGATCTTCTGCGGGTCTTCTCCGATCACGGGGAGAGCGGACGCGGCGACGACAACACCGTCTGCCGGCACGGCCCCTACCTGACCACCAGCTGTTCCCTGATCATGCTGCCCCGGAGCCGTAGGATGCTGGTGGCCTACGGCCACCCCTGCGATTCGGTTTTCACCGATTTCCTGAACCCCTTCGTGGCCGAGGAGAGCGGCGGCGAAGGCGGGGCGGCGGGGTGAAGAGGAAGCGAAGGGGGAAGAATATGAAGCATCCAGGAGAGGGCGGGGATAGCGTTGCCGGTTTTACGCGCAACGTATTCGTCCTTGGCTTGGTGAGCTTTTTCAACGACCTCTCCAGCGAGATGGTCTATCCCCTCTTTCCCACCTTCCTCACCGAATTCCTGGGGGCCGGGGCATGGTTCCTGGGTCTGGTGGAGGGCCTGGCCGATTCCGTTGCCAGCCTTTTGAACCTCGTCTCCGGGTGGGTCTCCGACCGCCTGGGACACAGAAAAGGGCTGGTCGCCGGCGGTTACTCCCTTTCCGCGCTCTCGCGCGGCTCCCTGGCCCTGGTCGTGGCGCCCTGGCAGGCCCTTGTGGGGTGGTTCTTCAACCGGGTGGGAAAAGGAGTGCGCACGGCTCCCCGCGATGCCCTGATCGCCGATTCCTGCCACCCCCGGGAAAGGGGCCGCGCTTTCGGATATCAACGTTCCATGGACCATAGTGGGGCGCTGATGGGGGCGGCGGCCTCCTCCTTCCTCTTAGCAACTTTTTCCATGGGCTATCGCACCATCTTCGCCCTGGCCCTCATCCCCATAGCCTTGGGTATCTTTCTGCTCCTGTTGCAGGTAAGAGAGGGGGAGGCCGCCTGCCCTCTGGAGGAGGGCACCGGGTTTCCGCGCCTGGACCTCCGCCCCTTCGGCCGCCGCTTCAAATGGCTTCTGGCGGCGGTATTCGTCTTCACCCTCGGAAATTCGAGCGACGCGTTCCTCCTCCTGCGGGCCCGTCAGGCGGGCGGTTTCTCCCTTGCCCTGCTCCCCGGCCTGTGGGGCGTATTGCACGTGGTCAAGGCGGGTGTTTCCATCCCCGGCGGCAGCCTCTCCGACCGCTTCGGCCGCCGTAGGGTGGTCTTCCTCGGGTGGGGAATATATTGCCTCGCCTACACCGGTTTCGCTTTTCTGAGCGGGGCCGCCTGGACCTGGCTGCTCTTCGCCTTCTACGGCCTCTACTATCTCACTGAAGGAGTGCTCAAGGCCTTTGTGGCCGACATGGTGCCGCCGGAGCTCAGGGGGAGCGCCTACGGCATCTACAATTTCACCGTGAGCATCACCGTCCTCCCCGCCTCCCTGATGATGGGGCTTCTGTGGAGCACTGTGGGGCCCAGGGTCGCTTTCCTCGCCGGCGCGGGCCTGGCCCTGGCGGCGTCCCTCATCCTTGCCGCCGTGCCGCGGCAGGGCTAGAGATGCCGGCGAGCGCCGAAGCGGGGGTCCTGGAAGAGGATGTCGTGGGCCGTGCACGTCCCTTCCGGACCGAGAGATGGCGGGAAAGGGCGGTGGGCGGGGAGGGCGCCGGGCATCACCTTCCACCCCCGAGGTGCGTGGAGGCCGTGAATCTCCTTTCCTGACATATGGGAAGCGCTGTGTGTCTTCTCTTTCCCCCGCTTGCTTCCTTTCATCCTGAAGGCTCGTGCATCCCTTCCGGGGGTAAGGTCGTCGATTCACGGATGAGACGTGCAGCCGGAGTTTAACCCGCAAGTACATACATCCCTTACGCTGCGGAATGGACCGAACAGGCCCTCGTTGTGCGGCCAGCGGACCGGAAAAGAGGTCCGTCCTTGTCATCCGAGGCGGGACGGTTACCTCCATGGAATCGGGATGCACGCTCGCCTTCGCCATCGAATGCCAGGCGCGAGGCTGGATAGTATGGTTTCATCCACTGCGGGTGGAAGCGGGGATTAAAAGGATGAAAAGGGATACCGATAAGGACCATAGAAATCAGGATTGGGTTCCTGGAACGGCAGGCACGCCCTCAAGCGCCAGGAAGGCGGGGTTCCTGGGACCCCGCTATGCACTCGATTGACGGAGCGGCACATGGAAGGCTCGAGACAATCAGACCTGGCCGAGCGGTCATTGAACATCCTGAGCTCCCTGCACGCGGCGATGGTCAATTACCATCTTTATCCGGAGACCTCGGAGATCGTCAGGGAATCGGTGCAGCGGGCCAAGCAGGACCTGGACCAGGCCCTGAGCCAGTGGGAGAGCATAACCTTCTGCGAGCTGGAGGGAAAGCTCCTGATAAACGATTATTGCCTGGACGAGAGGGACCAGGCACGCCCCAACACGGTCTCCTTCCTCCGCGAGCTGGCCCGGTGGGAAGTCAGGAGCATCACCTTCGAGCGGGGCCTGAGCGACGAGGACCTGCGCGGCTTTCTGGAGGTCTTCAGTCGCAAGCGTGAAGCGGGCGTCGAGGGGGGCCTTTCCTCTCTCCTTTCCCGGGAGGGGGTAGGGCATGTGAGGGTGGACGAGAAGATCTACGTGTCCATGAGCAAGGACCAGGACCTGTCTTCGCTGGGGAGTGGGAGCGCAGGTGAGGCCATGGACATGCTCCGGGACGAGGTCTTCGTGCGCTTCCTGGTGGGCAATCTGCCCGCACTTGATGCCCCGCCCGGGGAGGTGGCCGAGCTCCTGTCCGACCCCCAGAGGGTGAAGGCCGCCTTCCAGGCCGTGATGCTCGGTTTCGAGAGTTCGGGAGGCGGCGTGGGGACGGAGAAAGCCCGCCTGATAAGGGACACCGTGGACCGCATTTTCGGCCTGGTGGACTCGCTTGCCGACGAGGGCCTCCGGGAGACGTTGAGCGAGGAGATGGTGAACATCCTGGCCGCCCTGGAGCCGGAGACGCTGGTGGAGGTGCTCTCCGAGGAGACCCCACGGGCTCTGGACGATGCGGAGACCCGCAGGGAGATAATCTCCTCCGTGGAGGGAGAGAACGTCCTTCTCCTCGCCGAGCAGGTGGTGGAGAAGTATCATCGCCTGCTGGACGAGAAGGAGCACATGGACCCCGGGGATTTCGAGGATATCTCCGCCGTCCTCAACGAGATCCTGGCCGACCTGTACGCGGAATCCGATCCCCAGTACCACCCGCGCATCACCGAGCTTCTCCACAGTTCCGGGCTGCTGGCCAGGCTGGCCGAGGTCCATCCTCAGGCCGGAAGAGACGTGAAAACTTACTCCGTCATCGCCCGCATCCGGGACAGCGGGTCCCTGCGGCCCCTGGAGGGACTGGGCGACGAAGAGGTCATCGAGGTGGCGGCGAAGCTCCTCGAGATGGGGGAGAGGGAGTGGGTGGACAGGATAACCGCGGTCACGGCCCGCAACCTGGAGAGCGAGCGGGCTGACTTCAGGCTGCGCGCCGCTCGTTTCCTGGACCGCATGTATCTCCGCTTCCGCCGCCTGGGCTTCAACCCGGTGATGGTCTCCGATATGGATTGGTTGCTTGGTTTGCTGGACAGGGAGAGCGATGCGGAGGCCAAGAGGGGCATGCTCCGCCTCCTGGGAGACCTCGCAGCCGCCTCTTTCGCCGAGGGCCGGAGTGAGGATTTCGCGCGCGCCTGCGGCGTACTGCTGCGCTACGCGGGGGAGGGCGGCGCACACCGGGAAGCAGCGGAGGAGGCCCTCCGCTCCCTGGACTTCCGCGAGGTGGGGGTACCCCTGCTGGAGAGCCTTGTCCGGGACGAGGAGCCCATGGCTTCCCTGGCAGCGGAACTGCTTTCCCGCATGGAGAGCGGCTTCGTAGTGGATTATCTGGTGGAACGCCTGAAGGGAGAGGAGGGTATGGAGGTGACGCCCGGACTGGCGGTTCTCTGCCGCTCCCTCGGCGAGCCGCTGCTCTCCGCCCTCTCCGAGGTGATGGAGTCCAACGCCCGGGAGGAAGTCTATATCCGGGCCGTCAAGCTGCTGGAAGGCATAGGAGGTAATGCCGCCGTGGCCATGTTGAGGCCGTCGGCCAGGAATCCCATCCCCGAGGTGCGGAAGCAGGCCCTGCGTTCCCTGGCCAGGATGTCTCCCGGAGACCCCGCCCTGCTTCCCCTTTTCCTCCAGGCGCTGCGAGACGAGGCACCCGAGGTCCGCCGGGAGGCGGTGCGTGGGCTGGGCACCATCGACGATGCGGAATCTGTGGAGGCCCTCCTGGGCATACTGCAGGGCAGGTCGCCGGCGGGAGAGGAACACCCTGGGGTGGAGGAAGCCGCCTGCCTGGCCCTGGCCAGGTTGGACCCGGAAAAGGCCCTCGGGCCCTTGCAGGACCTCCTGCGCCGGAAAGCCTTCACCATCCGGCGAAGGTCGGTGCATCCGCGGGTGAAGGCGGCGGCCTGTTACGCGCTGGGCCAGATAGGGGGGCCGGAGGTGGTGGGCCTTATAAGGCAGTACCTGGACGACCCCGATCCCATCCTGCGCAACGAGGCCCGCAAGGCCCTGGCCTCCTGCCGCCGCAGAGGGCTTACGGATTGAGTATCCACAACCCTTTCTCTACCATGCTGACCAGCCGCCGTCCACGCAGAGCACGGCTCCGGTCACATAGGAGGCCTCGTCGGAGGCCAGGAAGACGGCCGCCGGAGCGATCTCCTCGGGGTCGCCGGTCCTGCCCATGGGAATGAGGGAGAGGACCCTTTCCCGGCCTCTCTCCGATGAGAGGAGGCCGTCGGTCAGCTCGGTGCGGACGAAACCGGGACAGAGGGCGTTTACCCGGATGTTGAACGGCGCCAGCTCCAGGGCCATTGTGCGCGTCAACTGCACCAGGGCGCCCTTGCTGGCGGTGTATGCGCTGCACTTGTAGAGGCCCTTGAGGCCGGCCACCGAGGCGACGTTGATGATGCAGCCCCCGCCCTGCTCCTTCATGACCGTGATGGTCCGCTGGGAGCAGAGGAAGGCCCCCTTGACGTTCACGGACATGATGAGGTCGTAGTCCTCCTCGCGGACCCTTTCCATCCGGGTATAGCTTGGGTTGAGGCCCGCGTTGTTGACCAGGATGTCCAGGCGCCCGAAGGTCTCCAGGGTGGACCGGACCATGGAATCCACGTCCTCGCGCCGGCTGACGTCCACGCGGAGGCCCAGGGCCCGCCTCCCCAGCGTCCGGATCTCCTCCGCCGTGCGCTCGAACTGTTCCTCCGTGCGGCTGAAGACCACCAGGTCCGCTCCCGCCCGGGCCAGGGCCAGGGCGATGGCCTTGCCTATCCCCCGCCCGGCGCCGCTCACCGCCGCCACCTTGCCGTGCAGATCGAACATCTTACCTCCATCTGATCCCCTCGGAAACCCTTACCCTCGCATGGCCGCCCGGGAAAGGCGGATCGCAGGGCTGCCGCGGTTTTCTTCCCGGATGCCGATAACAGTATATAGAAACTCGCCTGGTGGGACCTCGCCGGCCTTGCCGAGAGGCGCTTTTGACCGGGGGCCGGAACCCGTGAATCGATTCGCGGAAGCGAGGAAGGAAAAGGCGTCCCGCATCCCGACCCGCAAGGAACCGGCCACCAAAGTTAACGGGCAGGACAGAAAATCGAGCTTTTATGAATCTTACTTTTTTCTTAATATTAATAAATCTACTTTAGCTTTTAAGATAAAAGAAATATATTTAAATAGGCCTAACGAAAATATGTTAATCAAACAAACAATGTGGACGGCGGCGGGGACGACACGGGAGCAATAGGCGGCGGACGTTGGTATAGGCTAAACATGGAGCCGGAAAGAGAGGTGTATGCAGTGGATGCAAGGGGCGCCGAGATGCTTACCGAGAAGATGGAGGAATACCTGGAAGCCCTTTTCAAGCTGAGCGCGGAGGACTGCGCCCTCACGCCCACCCGCTTGGCAGAGTATATGAAGGTCACCCCGCCGACGGCCCTGGACATGCTGCGCAGGCTGGAGAAGGAAGGCTATGTACGCTATGTGGGGCCGTGCGCCGGAAAGGGAAGAGGGGCGGGTTCCGGGAAGGCCAGGCGGAGCATCGTCCTCACTCCCAAGGGGGAGAGGGCCGCCCGAACCCTCATCCGGAGGCACCGCCTGTCGGAGAGGTTCCTCACCGATATGCTGGGATTGGATTGGGAATCGGCACACCGGGAGGCCTGCCGCCTGGAGCACGTCATCTCCCCCGAGGTGGAGGAGAAGCTCTCCGAGATGCTGGGCAATCCCGAGACCTGCCCCCACGGTTATCCCATCCCGGACGAGAACGGGCATATGGCGGAGGAGGAGGAGATAAAGCCCCTGTGCGACTTCTGCCCCGCCGAGAGGGGATGCATCGCCAGGGTGGAGGAGGACGAACCGGAATTGCTGCAGTACCTGGCCTCGCTGGGGGTGATGCCCGACGTGGACATCGAGGTCAAGGAGGTGGCCCCCTTCGGCGGTCCTCTGTTGGTCAGGATAGGCGACTCGCAGTATGCCCTGGGCAGGGAGGTGGCCTCCAAGATCTGGACCCGCAAGGGCCCGCCGCCGAGGAGGGGGAGGGGTAGAGGTCCCGGATCCCGCAGAGGCTACGGCGGACGGTAGGCATGCATCCCCTGGAGGAACTGGAGAGACTGCGCTCCCGCGCGGAGTTCATCTTCGCTCTGGCCGGAAATCCCAACGTGGGAAAATCCACCATCTTCGGCCGCATCACCGGCATGGGGGTGATGACCGCCAACTACCCCGGGATGACCGTGGAACTCAACCTGGCCCTGACCGAGTTCGAAGGACGCCGCCTGGGAATCGTGGACCTCCCGGGAACCTATGCCCTGGGGGCGGTCTCCGAGGACCAGCTGGTGGCCAGGCGAGGGGTGCTGCAGGGAAGGCCGGACGTGGTCATCGTCATCCTGGACGCCAACAACCTGGCCCGCAACCTCTACCTCTTGCTGCAGTTCCTGGACCTGGGGTGCCCCATCGTGGCCGCCCTCAACCTGGTGGACCAGGCGGAGAAGTCGGGAATACGCACCGACGTCCAGCTTCTCTCCGAATACCTGGGCGTGCCGGTGGTGCCAACGGTGGGAGTGCGCGGAGACGGCCTCAACAAGCTCATAGCCCAGGCGGTGGAGGTCGCGGAGCGCCGTGAGGAATATCCGGTGATCCCCTTTTCCTACGCCATGGACATCGAGAGTCGCCTGCGCCGTCTGGCGCGCCGCATCCAGAGGGAGGTCGAGGAGACTCCTTACGGCATATCCCCGCGCGCCCTGGCCATACTCCTGCTCGAGGAGGACCGGGAGTTCGTGGAGTGGATGGAGGAGAGGGAGGAGGGGCGGGGAATCCTGGAGTTCGCACGCCGCCTGGCCGCGGAGATCGAGAGGGAACACGGCGAGAGCGCTCCCGTGATACTGGCCCGTGAACGCCACGGGATAGCGGGGAGCATCGCCGAGGGAGTCCAGGCGCGCAGCGAATACCGGAAGCCCCTGTGGGGGGAGAGGCTCTGGGAGTACACCACCTCCTTCAAGACGGGACTGCCCATCATGATCCTGGTCATGGGGGCTGTGTTCACCGTGCTCTTCTGGGGAGGAGGTCAATTGGCCTCGCTGTTCGCCCGCTTCTGGGAGAACCTGGTAAGCGGCCCCCTGGGTCGGGCTCTAGAATCCGCGCTGGGCGCCAACCTCCTCTCCAGGACCATAATTTGGGGGGTGGACGGGCTGGGAGCCATCCTGGAGATCGCCCTCCCCTACCTCCTGGTCTTCTACGTCATCCTGGCGGCGATGGAGGACAGCGGCTACCTCAACGCAGTGGCCTTCCTCACCGACCGCCTCATGCACCGGCTGGGCCTGCACGGCCGCGCGGTGATCCCCCTGATCTCCGCGGTGGGTTGCAACGTGCCCGCGGTGATGGGCACCCGTGTGCTCTCCACCCGCCGGGAGAGGATCATCGCCTGCGCCCTCATCGTCCTGGTGCCCTGCAGCGCCAGGGTGGCGGTGATCATGGGCGGGGTGGCCCGCTTCCTTGGCTGGCCGTACGCCATGCTTCTCTTCGCCATAATCATCATCCTCGTCCTCGGGGCGGGGCTCCTTTTAAACCGCCTCCTTCCCGGAGAGTCCACCGGCCTGGTCATGGAGATGTTCCCTTTCCGGGTCCCTTCCCCGGCCACCATGGCCAAGAAGACCTGGCTGCGCATCAAGGACTTTCTCTACATCGCCGCCCCCCTCATCGTGGCCGGCAGCGTGCTCCTGGGCATCCTCTACGAGAGCGGGTGGATCGAGCATCTCCTCGGCCCACTGCGCCCGCTGACGGAGTGGTGGTTGGGGATACCGGCGGTGGCCGGCCTGGCCCTCATCCTCGGTTTCCTGCGCAAGGAGCTGGCCCTGGCCCTCCTGGTGGTTCTGGCCGCCAGGGTCATCCCCGGGGTGACGGAGAGCTCCACACTTCTGGATTTCATGACCCGGGGGCAGGTCTTCACCTTCGTCCTGGTGTGCGCCGTGTACATACCCTGCGTGGCCACTCTGGCCGTCCTGTGGAGGGAGCTGGGGGCCAGGGATTCTCTCCTGGTGGCCGCCTCCACCGTTCTTTTGGCCCTACTGCTTGGCGGCCTCTCCCACCTGGTGATTGCCATTCTCTGAATCTTGCCCTGGAGTGGAGGCGTCCAAAGCCGCACGTCACTGCCGGATGACGGTCGGTGCCGCGAGGAGGGACGCGTTCATCCGGGCTTAACCCATCGGCGCGAGGGGTAAAATATCTCTTGTCCGGAAGGGGTGGAAGATGAAAGAGGCCCTTTTTTACGAGAAGCGCGACGAGGGGAAGGTGCACTGCCTTCTCTGTCCCCAGGACTGCGTGATCGCCCCGGGCAAGAGGGGTTTCTGCCGCGTGCGGGTCAACGTGGACGGCGTCCTCTACACGGAGAACTACAACCGGGTGATGGCCCGCTCCATGGACCCGATGGAGAAGAAGCCCCTTTACCATTTTCATCCAGGGTCGCCCATCTATTCCCTGGGCACCCGGGGTTGCAACCAGCACTGCGACTTCTGCCAGAACTGGCACATGCTCCAGGACGACGCCCCCACTGCCGCCTTCGACGCCCGCAGGGCGGTGGAGGAGGCCCTCGCCAACCGCTCGGTGGGCATCGCCTACACCTACAACGAGCCCACCATCTGGTACGAGTTCGTACTCGAATGCGCCCAGTTGGCCAGGGAGAGGGGGATGGTCAACGTGCTGGTGACCAACGGCTCCATCAACCCGGAACCCTTCTCCCGACTGGCGCCCTACGTGGACGCCATGAACATAGACGTGAAGTCCATGGACCCCGATTTCTACCGCCGTATATGCAAGTCCAAGCTGGAGCCCGTGTTGGCCACGTGCCGCGCCGCCCGGGAGGCGGGCATCCACGTGGAGATAACCAACCTGGTCATCCCCACCCTGAACGACACTGACGAGCTCTTCACCCGCCTTGTGGATTTCGTGTGCTCCCTGGGCCCGGAGGTGCCCCTGCACTTCTCCGCCTATTTCCCCAGTTACAAGATGACCATCGAACCCACGCCCCTGTCCGCCCTCCTGAGGGCCAGGGAGATCGCTAGCGAAAAACTCTACTACGTGTACCTGGGTAACGTGGCCGTCAGCGACGGCTCACATACCTATTGCCCACAGTGCGGGAACCTGCTCATCTCCCGCCGGGGTTACCTGGTCTCGGTGGCCGGCATCAGGGACAGAGCCTGCTCCCGGTGCGGACGCCCGGCAGACGTGGTCATGTGAGATGGCGGGGGAGAGCGGTTCCTTGAGAAAGTGGGGTGGCGGGAGGGGTTTTCCTCACCGCCCATCCGCGCCCGGAGGCAGGCGACCCGTGCCGAAGGGCGGGGAGGATGGGCTTCTGCGCCGCGCCGTGGAACTGGCGGTCTCTTTTCTTCTCCCCGTCATCTTCCTCCTCATCTCCGTGCCCACAGGCTTCGTCCTCGAGAGCCCGGGGCCCTCCTTCGACCTCCAGGCGGAGATCAAGGTGGAGGGGGCGGAAATCCACCCTTCCCGTGGAGAGTTCCTCCTCACCTCGGTGAGCCTGCGGGAATCCAATCTCGTATATCACCTGCTGTCAGTGGTCAAGGACGATCACCGCCTCCTGCAGGCGCGGCGCTTCCTGGGCGAGGATCTGGACGTGAAAGCCCAGGACCGCCTGGACGGGATGCTCACCCTCCTCAGCCAGGAGGCCGCCAGCGTGGTGGCCCTGCGCGCCGCCACCGCGGAGGTGGAGCTGCACGAACTCGGAGCCTTGGTCCTGGGCGTGGTGGAGGGCTCGCCCGCTCATGGGAAGCTTGATCCCGGGCAGGTCATCGTCTCCGTGGAGGGGATTCCCGTGAGGGGCTCGGAAGACCTCGGAGAGCGCATCGCGGCGGCGGCCGAGGGGGAGGAGGTCAGCCTGGGGGTCAGGGAGGTGGACTGGGAGGCCCTGGAATCCGGCCTGGAGAGGGAGGGGGATCTCGACCCCGAGGAATTGCTGACCGGGGAGGTCCGGGAGGTTTCACTGCTTCCCGTCTGGGAGGAAGGGCTGGGAAGGAGGGTGGTGGGGGTCTACACGCGGGATTATTTCACCCACCGTTCTCCGGTGCGCGTAACCTGGGAGATGGAAGCGGTGAGGGGCCCTTCGGCCGGCCTCATGATGGCCCTCTCCCTCCTCAACCTGCTGCTACCGGAGGACCTCACCCGTGGGTTGAAAGTGGCAGGAACTGGCGAGATCTTCCCCGACGGCAGGGTAGGGCCCATCGGTGGCCTGCCCATGAAGGTCAGGGCCGCCGAGGCCCGGGGAGCGGAGGTCTTTCTCTACCCGCGAGAGAACCAGGAGGACCTGGCGGGTGTGGTGACGGGCATGCGGCTGGTCCCGGTGGATTCCCTGCAGGAGGCCCTGGACGCCCTCTCGGCGGGGGCGGAGTGAGGGCATGGGCCACAAAGCTTTTGATGCACAGCGTTCCCGTTGTTCGAGCTTTCACCTCGCGTTGTCAAGCCGAGTCCTCCACGGCAAGGCGTAAGACCACCATGCCTTTAGTGCTTGGAGGTTCTTGTCTGCTCGCGATCTTGCCCGGGGTATGACCTGTCCAGGAGAAACAATCGGCCGAGGACGAGTAACCATAAACTTAACAAGTTGTTTTTATATTTGCGACTAAACCGCATGGGTGTGAAAAACCCGGATGCCCGAGTAACGGAGGACGGAGCTTTCTTGGCACCTCTCTTCCTCGATTTAGGAGCAGCTGGCCGGTTAACCGGATTTCGGGAGGAGAGCTGCTGGGGTATCGAGGTGGCAGGCGGAGCAAGAACATGACTTTGAAGGAGGAAAGGTTTGGTATTGCCGCTTGTGCATGCTCCACTCATGTTGATGGAGGGCCTTGCCGGGTGCCCGGTGGTATGAGTGCCCGCGGTTGCACCAGAGGGGCCGGTTGGGGTAATCCGTCCACTGGAGTTGAACAAGCAGAAAAGGGCGGAGATCGTTGCCTTGGGGGCGGCGAAAGGCGCGGGAGTCGTATCCCGTAGGGCGAAAAAGGTCGCGAACGCGGTTTCCCCGGATGAGCATGGGAGATGGGGGAAGGATTAACTCGAGACGCGGCGAAGTCTCTCTTAGAGATGAGGGCATAATTGGCGGAACAATTTCGCCAAATCTTCCGTCAGTTATGTTAGAATGACTTTGGAGACAAGTGAAAAGTCTGATATAATATTTTTTCAATTTACGAGGCTCGAGAGGTGGTAGAATGAAGCCGACGGGAATCGAGAACCAGAACCTTTCGGACATCATGGAGAACATGCGCAAACTGGTGGGAAAGGTGGTGCGCATCTCCGTAAAGGAATCCAAGCCCAAAACCCATTGGGAGGAGAGGGTAGGCGTCATCGAGGGCGTTTATCCCACGGTGTTCCTCTTCCGCTTCAAGAACCGCCGCAACGTGGATGAGCGGGTGGCCTATAGCTACGTGGACGTGGCCATCGACGACGTGAAGATATTGAACTGAGATTCCTGGAACTGAACATCGGCTGCTTAGCCTGCTCCAAGAACTGCCCGCCGGGTCCCCGGCGGGTTTTAAATCCGTTGCCGGGATTGTCGTTCTCGACGGGGATGCGGCGGTTCAGGGACCCCCGGCTCCGTAGCGGAAAGCTGATCATCACGGCTTTTCCCGGTCGTTGGCCTCTCCTGTGCCTCACGGTGTGGAGGCGGAGGGGGAACGCACGAGGGAATGGTCGTCCCAAGAGTGGCATTCGACTTCGCGTGGATATGCGGTCGCGCGAAAACGCGGGTGGATGGACCTTCTTTATCCTGCAAGGGAACCCGTGGGTTGGCGGAAGGGGGGCGGTGATGGTTCCATAAAGGTGTAGGCGGACAAGGGGCCCAATCCGGGCGGCGGGGATATCGGGTGTGTCCTGTTCGGGCAGGCAACCGGTGGGCGCGGCGGCCACAGGCAGAGGAAGACCATCGGGCGTGGGAGGGGACTCATATGATCTATATAGGCACGGCGGGTTTCAGTTACCAGGACTGGAAGGGCCATTTCTACCCCCAGGAATTCGACAAGCGCTATATGCTGGAGTACTATTCCTCCAGCTTCCCGGTGGTGGAGGTGAACAGCACCTGGCACGCTCTCCCCTCTCCCCGCACCATCCACTCCATGGCGCGAAGGACTCCCAGGGACTTCCAGTTCATAGTCAAGGCCTACCAGGGGCTCACGCATAACTACCGGGACAACGAGGAGGACTTCCGTCGCCTCCTGGAGGTCATCCGCCCCCTGGAGGACTACGGCAAGCTGGCCTGTGTCCTCGCCCAGTTCCCCTGGGGCTTCAAGAACACCCCCGAGAATCGCGATTATCTGCGCCGTTTCCGGGAGCTGATACCGGAGCGCGACCTGGTGGTGGAGTTCCGGAACGAGGGCTGGATAACCGACGAGACCCTGGATCTTCTGCGCGAGCTGGGCATGGGTTTCTGCTGCGTGGACGAGCCCCGCCTGAAGGGGCTGGTTAAACCCCACGTCATCCTCACCTCCCATATAGGCTACGTGCGGTTCCACGGGCGCAATTACGAGGCCTGGTGGGACCGCAACCGGGAGTCATGGGAGCGGTACGACTATCTGTACGCCGAGGACGAGTTGCGGGAATGGGTTCCGGGGATCCTGGAGCTGGATCGGGGAGCGGAGCGGACCTACGCAATATTCAACAACCACTACCGGGGAAAAGCCCCACGCAACGCCGTCATGCTGGCCTCCCTCCTTCCCGCGGAGAGGGTGGTGCCCCTGGGAACGGGAGGGGAGCATCCCAGGCTCTGGGAGGATTAATCCCTCCGCAAAGCCGGTCGCTATAACGCCTGTGTGGGCTGAGGGTCAGGTCTCCTTCTCCGCGCTCAGGTCGCCGCGGAGCTTGTCCAGTATCTTGCGCAGCAGGCGTGAGACGTGCATCTGGGAGATGTTCAGCTCCCGGGCGATCTCCATCTGGGTCATGCCCCGGAAGAAACGCATGTAGATGACCTTCTGCTCACGGTCGGATAACCTGGAGATGAGCTTGGCCAGGGTGTCCCGGTCCTCGGCGAGCGAGAAATCGTCGTCCTCGCCGCCCAGGTAGTCCAGAAGGCTGAAGCCGCGGTCCTCGCCTTCGTTGCTGTAGATGTTGTCCAGGCTCAGGTAGTTGGCGGCGTAGGAACTCTCCATGATCTCCACCACCTCCTCCAGGCTTATCTCCAGGTGTTCGGCCACCTCCTGGAGGGTGGGGGCGCGGTGCAGCTCCTGGGTCAGGTGATCTACGGCCTGGTTGAGCTCCAGGTCGCGCATCTGCAGGCGCCGGGGGATGCGGATGGCCCAGCCCTTGTCCCGGAAGTAACGTTTTAGCTCCCCCACGATGGTGGGGGTGGCGTAAGTGCTGAACTCCACGCCGCGGTCCAGGTCGTAGCGGTCGATGGCCTTTATCAGGCCGATGTATCCCACCTGCAGCAAGTCCTCGAGGGGCTCACCCCGGTTAGCGAATTTCCGGGCCAGGTACTCCACAAGATGGATGTTATGGGCGATGAGCTGATCGCGTATCCGCGGGTTGCCGGTCCGGCGCAGCTCCTCGAACAGCTCCCGGATCCTCTCCCGCCTCTCCCGCCGCCTCTCTTCGTCTTCGCGCACGGACATCTCCTCGTCAGGCTCTGCATCCCGGCGCTCGTCATCTAGCTGGCACATCTCTTTCGCAAGAGGATACGGCAGGAATCCTCCTCCCTTTGAAGATCCAGATGGTCCACCACGGATTCAATAATCATGCGACTGAAGGATTCGGGTATCGCGGTGCGTTTGTTCCCATCCTCGGCGAACCTGGACCTGAACTCGACCTCAAGGTACTCCTTTCCGGGTTCTATTTCAACTTCCAAGGAGGACTCGGGCGGGGAATGGGATATGGCGTAGCTGCTGGCCTCGTCCACGGCGAGGCGGAGGTCCTCAAGGGTGGAGAGGTCGAAGTTCATCCGGCTGGCCACGAGGAATACGGCCAGTCGGATGAGCTGCCGGGAGAAGGGTTCGGCGGGAAGGCGCATCCTTACTGTATCTCCGCTGTCCCTCACCGGTCGAACCTCCTTTTTCTTCTCGGAATCCTTGCCCCCTGCTCTTATCAAGCCTGGCGCAACTGGGGAAGCTGGCCCGTTTTCTTATATTTTCCCCAATCCGCCGGGCTCAAACTCCGTACGGACGTCACATACCGTACGGACGTCACATATTATCTGCGAGGTCCCGGAGGACCGTTTTAAGGGCCGCCCTCCTTGTTGACGGATGAGTGGGTACCTCACAGTGAGTGCGTTTTTTCGCGACTCGGCGAGCCACGCTGAAGCCGTTCGGCCTGGCCGCGATCCTGTTACTGCCGGCGGAGGCGCGCATACGCGACGTCCTCCGCACGAGGAAGCGGCGACGTGATTGACTGGGATGGACAACGACCGCCGGCTGTTTCCTTCTTTTCCCCGGGGTCGGGTTGATAAGCCGCGAGGCTTTCATGTTAAATGGGAAGTGAAGCCGAGGAGTGCGGGACGGTCCGGGAAGGAGGTAGAGTGGAGGAAAAGGGGACTGTCTTTTTCCAGACCCGGGTGAAGGAAGAGCGGGGAATACCGGTGGTGGAGCTGGAGGGCGAGGTGGACCTCTCCACCTCCCCGCAGTTTAAGGAAACTGTCTACCGTTTGATAGACTCCGGCAAGCGGGACATCATCCTGGACCTAGACGGCCTGGACTTCATGGACTCCACCGGACTGGGCGTTCTGGTGGCGGTCCTCAAGAGGACCAGCATGGAGGGCGGGCGCATCCGCTTGGTATGCAGCAAGCGGAGCATCATGAAGGTCTTTTCCATAACCGGTCTGGACAAAGTGTTCCCGATTTACGATAATCTGCAGCGGTGTATGGACGATCGGGCCTGCGGGCCGCAGGGATGAGGCCATGAGTTTGCGGAGCGGAGGATAAGTATGCAGACCCTGCGGCAGGGAGCGAAGGCGGAGCAAGTGAAGCCGATTGGCTTTAAAGGTTAACGGTTTGACACGGGGGAGTACCCGAGTGGCCAAAGGGGACGGACTGTAAATCCGTTGGCGCAGCCTTCGGTGGTTCGAATCCACCCTCCCCCACCAAAGCAAAAGACCAGGTCAGAGGCCATATAGCCCGGCCTGGTCTTCCTTAACGGCGGTAAGGGGCCTTTCTCGCGCCGGAAATACGCCGGAAACTCCAGCCGCGAAACGCGTTTCCGCAGGTCAGCGAGGTGCATCCTTCCTGTCCTTTCTCGCAAGCCGGATGACCTTGAGGCCGCCCTGGAGGGCGAGCTCCACGCCCTTCCCCACCCGCTCCAGGTGGGTGTCGTAGACGTGGCCGTAGACGTGGGCGGTGGTGGTGATGTTGGCGTGGCCCATGACCGCCTGCAGGGATTTCAGGTCCACCCCTCCCTCGATGGCCAGGGAAGCGAAGGTGTGGCGGAGGTCGTGGAACCTGATTCTGGGAAGACCCGCCCTCTCCAGGGCGGGCTCGAACTCCCGGGCGATGAGGTTCCTCCGGTCCTTGGACTTCCCCTCCTCCGGGAAGACCGGGGAGGAGGGCGGGGGAAAGCCCATGCGCCTATGCCTGGCCTCGAGGATCGGGAGGAGGCCCTGAGGGATGGGGACCGTGCGCCGGGAGGAGGCGGTCTTGAGGTCGGTGTGGCCGGAGACCGCGTGCCAAGAGCGGACCACGTTTATCCTCCTTCCCGGAAGGTCCACGTCCCGCCACCGGAGGCCCAGGAGCTCCCCCTGGCGCAGGCCGGTCATGACCGCCACGGCTATCAAGTCCCCTATGTCCGTCCCCTCCGTGGCCTCGAGGAGGCGATTGACCTCCTCGGGAGTGAGGAAGCGCATCTCCTTCCGCTCCACCCGCGGCGGGCTTATTCCCACCGTGGGGTCCCGGTCCAGGAGCTCCAGGGCGACGGCCCGGCGCAGAATGACCTTGAGGACGCGGTAGACCTTGCCCGTGGTGGCCGAAGAGACCCCCTTCTCCTGCAGGCGGAGGAGGAACTCTTGCACCTCCAAGGGGGTTATCTCCTTTAGGCGCAGCCTGCCCAGGATGGGGAGGATGTGGTTGTGGACTACCTCGGAGTAGTCCTTGAGGGTGGAGGGCTTGAGCTCATCTTTCTTGGCCTCCAGGAAGGAGCGGGAGAACTCGGAAAGGGTGGGGTTTTCCTCTTTCCTCCCCCAGGTGCCGGCGGCCACCTCCTGGGAGATGCGGCGGAGGAGGACCTCGGCATCCTTCCGCCTAGACCCGGCCACCACCTCCCGCCAACGGCCATGCTGGTCCTTGAAGGCCACGGCGTAGGAGACTTTACCTGACGGATATTCGCGCCTGCGGATGTAGCTCATGGGCTCCTCCTTTCGCCCTGCTCATTATAAGCCCGAGGCGTGACACCTCGGCGTGCTATGCTATTTCCGAGGCCTCCGGCCTCCCCCCGCCTTTCCCGGGCTCCTCCTTTGGCGGGGGTTTCTTCTTCTGCTTTCCGCCTGGTAGTAAGCATCTGCGCACCGCTTTGAACAGAAAGAGCCGGGCTTGCCGCTTTTGAGGAAGGGGTTTCCGCACTTCCTGCAGCGATAGATGTTCGCGCCCCCTACGAGCTTGTAATAGAGCGCGTATTGGATCGCGTCGTACAGCGTATGGGCGGTGAAGTATGGGCGAAAGCCCCCCTCCTTGAACTCCACCCCGAGGTCGACAAACCGCAATTCCTTGGCAAGATCGGGAATGAGGCGCGCGTCTTCGGTCCCCTCCTGGATTCCTCGCATATGGTTCAGCTTTATGAGGAGGTTGTATGCCGTGGTCACCCAGTCCGAGAGCGGCTCACTATAGGTCGAGAAAATCCCGTGGGGGTAAGGGACCTCTGGGTAACGAAAAGTTAACGTGGGGTAATAGCCTTGAAAGTACTCCTCAGCGGGGACATGAGGGCCCTTTCGGGTGTCGTAGAGAATGACCTCCCTTAACCTCAAGGGGAGTAGGGGGAGGTGGTAAGTGAATCCTTCATCCGCGCGCACCGGCCGCGATTTTAGCCTGTAGCCCACTACGGGACGAAAGGGTATCCCCAGGAGGCCGTAATCCCTGGCGAAGGAGAGCAGCCGCTCGGCGATGCGCGCCTGCCACGGCCTCCGGGGGTCGAGGGGCACCTCCAGGGTAAAACCGTGCCTGGGGGTCACGAAGATTCCCAGCACCCTCTCAAGCAGCTCGTCCAGGTCTATCCCGTTCAGGGAATAAGCGGTTATCCTCGCCCCCTTCACCGGCTGGATGCGCTGCGCCTTCACGTCTAACTCGTACCCCTCGGCCCTGTACCACACGCCTTCGGGGTTCAGGAAGAGCTTCTCCCCCGTCTTCCTCTCCGCCCTCTCAAGCGCCGGGAAGCTGAGCAGGTATATCCCCAACGCTTTATCCGCGAGCTCGTCATCCCACTTCGCCTTGCGCCGGTAGAGGAGTCGAAAGTCCTCGTCCCTGAGGGCGATCTCCAAGGCCTCGTCCGAGGAGAAGAAGTTGGGTAGATGTTCCTTGAGCTCGCGGCGCACCTCTTCTTCCTTCATGGGCTCCTCCAGAAGTCAGTTCGAAAGTCAGGTTATTATACTGAGTATAGAAGTGTAAGAGTGTATTTGCAAGTGTTTGGAGGTGAACAAATGGAGAAAGCATACAGGGAGGACGGCCTGCTCCTAACGGTATCTGAGGCCGCGAGGCTGCTTAACGTGAAAACTTCAATGGTTTATCGCATGGCAAAGCGCGGCGAGCTTCCACACGTACGGCTCGGGCGTTACTTGCGCTTCCCGCCCGACATATCCGAGAGGATGATCCAAGGCGGCCCGAACCCGGGAGGCGGCGGTGAGTGAGAGCAAGCGGCCGATTCGAGATTTCATACCCGTCCCCCGCTGGCTGTGGGAGGAGCTCTCGACGACCGATCCTTTAACGCCTAAAGAGGCCCTCGTCGATCTCATAAGGGGCGCAAACTATATGCGTTCCATACATGGGGCCATCGAGCTACGACGCTGGGAGAGGTGGGTGTCCCTACGCCGCTTGGCCGAACGCTGGCATTGGTCGAAGGACCGGGTGGCCCGCTTCCTGGAATACCTCGAGACTTGTGGTGCAATGGTGAGATCAACCCCCCACGGGACCATCATAGACCTCTGGTTGCTTTTTGAGACACCTGATGCGACACCTCCGCAAGATGATTTACCTGCAGATTTGGCTTCTGAACTTTCAGGTGATGAGACAGTAAACGAGACACGCACCCTTGATTTTGAGACACCCTGTCGCGGCCATTTACCTGCGGAAATACGTGAAATGGAAGGCAGTTCTGCGACATATTTTAAAAATATAAATAACCTTATATCCATAAATAGCAGCAGCCTAAATAACCTTACATCCGTAAATAACCTTACATCCGTAAATAACCTTACATCCGTAAATAGCAGCGGCAGCCAAAAACCGGAAAACACAGAAATAGCCCGATCCAAAATAACCCAGAGTGCCCCTAAGGTGAACTGGGCCCCTGGTGGTAAATGTGACCAGGAGCTCCGTCATGAGATGTGGGCCCGCCGCGGCCAGGTATGGGCGGCCCTCACAAAGAAGCGGAGGGATGAGCTCATCTCGCTGGCCACCGCGGGCTTGGAGGAGTCCTCGGCAAACGTGGAGGTGGCGGCGAGCCGACTGATGGAGCTCCTGGAAAAGTAGGCGGTGCCGGAATGATGAGCCCGAAGATCACCCTTCTCTTGGACGGCGACCGTGTGAGCCACGAACTGCTCTCCCTCCTTCGGGGGATTCTCACTCCGCCTTTGCGGGCGTGGCTGGAAGGAAACCCCACCCACCACCTGCGCGAGGATGTTGAAGACTTCATGGGCCAAATGCTTTACGAGGAGGACGAGAGAGCTTGCGAGGTCCGATGGCTCACGGATGGCCATCCGGAGCTTTTAAGAAACGGAAGAAAGGCAGGACATGGTGGAAGGTGCACCTATTCGGTTTGAGGGCGGATATTACGTCATCCCCATAACCAAGAGCCTTCTGTGCCTCACTCCCAGCGAGTATGAGCGGGCCCTTAAGCGCGGGAAGCATTACCGGAGGGCCCAGGCTGCGGAGATGCGCCGCAAGAAGACCCAGGTCGGAGGCGCATACAAAACCCCTTGGGAAGATGCTTCGGGGCTTCCTGGGGCCTCCTGTGAAGCCGTAGGCGATTGAGGAGGAGCGATGCCCTTCAAGGACCCGGTCAGGAGGCGGCAGTATCACCGCGAGTATTACCAGGCCCGGCGGGCTCGGGCGGGTTTGAAGGGTTTGAAAGTCGAGGGCGGCCTCCGGCTGGAGACCTGCGCGGACATCCTGGGCCTCCTCTCCGAGCAGGTGGCCCTGGTGCGCTCCGATCCGGAGGTCAGGAGCACGGAGCGTGCGCGGTGCATCGCCTACCTCTGCACCGTGGCCCTCCGCGCCCTGGAGGCCGGGGAGCTCGAGGAGCGCGTCTCCGCGCTTGAGGAGGCCTACCTTGGAGGAGGGAGAGATGAACGGCTTGAGGAAGCGCATTGAGCGGCTGGAGGCTCCCCTTTCCGGGGGTAGAATCCCGGACCTGGTCATAAGTGAATATGGCACGGGGGAGGAGGACCTGGTGGAGGTCCAATGCAAGGCCGGGACGTGTTATCGGGGCCTAAAAGAGGGCTTCGACCCCGGTAGTTGCTGCCTCCTCACCTCCCCCCGGGTGAGGGTCTGCCTAATCTTTAGGGTGGCCGGAAAAAGATAGGCCCCGGCCCGAAGACCGGGGCCCTTCGTTTGGGAACTAAGCCGGGAGCTCCAGGGCGGCCAGGCGATCCAGTAAGGTGGGATCGCTTAGAACTCGGCAGGCCACCGACGCGATGAGGACCTGGCAGGCGATGAGATCATCCTCCGTCAGGGAGCTCTCCTCGAGCAGGCGGAAGGCGGGGAGGGAGGCGACCTCCTCTTGCGCCCGGGCCAGGAGCTCACGGCCCTTCTCTCCCCAGGCGGCCACCAGGATTGCATTGCGGAGCTCTGCGAGCTCGCCATCGCTCAACTTGCCGCCTCTTATGAGATGCATTCTTCCCCCCTTTCGCCTAAAGGCCAAGGTCATAGGCCATGCCCGGATTCCAAATGGAATCCAAATGGTTTCCGAATGGAATCCGAATGGAATCCAAGACCCCGTTCTTTCTCCGGGACAGGGCTTCCTGCTCCGGGTACACGGACTAATAGTCCGCGGGTCATGCATTGACTATATGAGCGTTTTCCCTGGTAATTAGGCCTGTTTTTCCTCCAGCTCATCCAAACCCCGAATTTTTGCTACAAATACGCTACATGTTTGGGACGCGGCATTTTCGTCCTTTTCCCGGACTGGGTGCATCACTCAGCCCCCGGCTTCAATTTGAGGCAGCTCCAGGCCTCGCGGAGCAGCCTCTCACCCGCCCTGCGGGAGAGGTCCTTTATCCGGGCCACCTCCTCCCGGCTGAAGCCCAGGCGCTCCCCGATCTCATCGATGGAGGGCTCCCGGCCCAGCTCGGAGCGGAGCTCCTCCTCCGCCTGCACCACCCGCTCCAGATTCCCCATGAACTGCCAGCGGTCCATCATGTTTTCCCTCCTCTCGGATTTTGCCCCTCAGGCTTTCCAGAATGCCCCAGGAGGGCCGATCTCTCCCGGGTAGGGGTTTTGTACGCACCCGGCGGAGGTCGAGGCTTATAAGTGCCGTCTAAGCGCTTATCAAAGAGAGGCCAAAAAATAAAAACAAGTCCCGCCTTCAGACGCGCCAGAAATACGCCAGAAGTTTGGGACGCACCAGAGCAAACGAGAGTGAACGAGTAAAGAAAAGGAGAGATGGCATAAATCCGCATGGTTAAGCGGAAATAAGGCCCATCATAGACCCTTATCTGGGAAGATGGGAAAATATGCAAAACCCCAGGATGACGGACTGTAAATCCGTTGGCGCAGCCTTCGGTGGTTCGAATCCACCCTCCCCCACCAGGATAAAAGGGCAGGCCGGGGGCTGCGGCCGAAGGCCTGCTCGATGTTTTGTGTATCACAATGGCTTCATGCGTAAAAGCACAAGGGCCGGTTTGAGAGAAACATGCGGATTTCCGCGCTTTGATGGCATCATACCGAGTTTACGAGCCGAGATTTTTCCGCCCGAGCATACAGGCGTTATTATTTCCCGGTCGGCCTCAGGCCGTTCATCAGGAGGTCCACGATGAAGGCGACCGCCTTCCCCGAGTCGTAGCGGTCGTCGAAACTCAGAAAGATGGCCGTGAACTCCACTATTCCCATGACCGCGCGGGCCAGGAGCTCCGGATCCAGGTCCCTTATGATCCCCCGTCTGGCGGCGTTGCGCAGCTCGCGGACGATGGGTTCGGCGATGCGTTTATGTAGGGCGATGTACTTGTGGCGGGCGTCGGGATTTTCGGTCACCATCATGCCCCGCAGCTGGTTGATGATCACCGAGAAAGTGGAATAATTGTCCAAATAAAAACGCGCCGTACGGATGGCTTTACGAAGGGGATCGCTGTCCTGCGAGGCCGTTTCCTCTACAGCCTCGACGACGTTTTGTATCAGCGCATCGACGGCATCCATGAACAGTTCCTTCTTGTCCCTGTAGTAGAGGTAAAAAGTCCCCACCGAAATACCGGCGCGGGAGGTGATGTCCTGGATCTTGGTCCCCCCGTAGCCCTTCCGGACGAAGAGCTCCAGGGCGGCCTCCCTGATCTCTCGCCGCCTCCTTTCTCGCGCCTCTAACCCTGAGTCTTCTTCCTTCTTCCCCGCTTTTGCCTCCTCCCTCTCCTCGCTCGCTGCATCGCGCTGCTCCAGCAGGCGCTTTAGGTATGAGTGGGGCAGGCGCAGCCCTCCCTTGATCTCCTGGATGGTTCTCAGGCCTTCAAGGTGAGCCTCGTCGTAATATGCGGACGTCTTTCCCGTCTTTACCGGAGGCGGGAGAAGACCGTGCCTTATGTACTGGTGGATGGTATGTCGAGGTACGCTGGAAAGCCTTTCCAGGTCGCTCATCCTCAGGACCTTGGCATCCGTTTTCATAAGTGCCACCTCGCTCGTCTTGACGGATATGAATTATGGTAAAAAATCAACAATATTAATAGTGACAGAGCAATAACAACATATGAAGTCGCGGAAGCGCAAGAACGGAGGAGATTAATCGCAGATCCCATGAATAATATTCACTGAATCGTTTTCGGTTTTCCTTACTCGTTCCTTGACATAATCCGCCCGTTGTTCTTATATGTTTTCGTTTGATAAATGAATGATACTTCACTCAATTAAATATGGGTACCCGTTTTCTTCCCGGCCCGGGGTCGAGGTGGGATCGACGCGAGTGGGGCGGAAGCGGAAGAGCCGGGGATTTCGGTTATCGGGAGCCAGGTCACGCGGGCAACGGTGCGCGGTTTATCCCGGCGATCATAGGGGCAGGCACTCACGGGCGGGCGATGCCTCAATCAATAGAAAGGCCGCGCGAGGACATGAGAGTCAAAGGGGGGCCTACGGTTGGTGCTGCTTATGGCATGTCCCCCAATCGAGAAGGCGGGGGAGTGGAACAAGAAGGCGGAGGCGGGGAACCCGGTCTTGAGTCTCTCGGTTGAGGGATGTGGCTGGATCCAGGTCGTTTTCCGGAGGGAAAGGAGGTCGTGATTGAAATCCAGGACACTTGCGGCGACGGGAACGGTGTTGGGGATCGGTGCCTGGGCGGCTTACAGCTACCGGATGATGAATAAGCCGGTTCCCACGGAGGACGAGGCCAGGGCCTACGCCCGTTCCCTCATGGAAAGGGTGGGGCTGGGGGAACTCTACGGGACGTGGGAGGAGGAATGGCTTGAACTGGGTGATCGGAGGTTGGCCCTCTATCACTTCAAGAGTGATCCCGGCGACCCCGTCATGGTCTTCGTGCCCGGGACCAGCGTCTATGCACTTCTTTACATAGAGTACATGTACAAGTTGAGCCGTAGAGGTTTCAATGTGGTGGGGTTCGACCCCCGCGGCCACGGCATGAGCAGCGGCAAACGGGGTGTGTACACCCTGGGGCAACTGGTGGAGGACGCCCGGGCGGTCATCTCCCATGCCGCAACCCGTTATAATCCCAAGGTTGCCGTCTCCGGTTCCAGCCAGGGAGGCATGGTCGCCTTTTACTGCGCGGCGGCCGAGCCCCGCCTGAAGGCCGCCGTGTGCCACAACGTCATCGCTCCCGACGAGCCGGACAACGAGCGCATGACCCGGTGGCCCGCCTTCTACCGCCCCCTTTTGGCCTTCTCCCGGACGTCCCTGGCCCAGGCGGCTCTGCGCACGCCGCTGGGCAACCTGATGACCCCGGTGAGGGCCTATCTGAACCTCAAGGAGGAACCCTGCCGGCTCTTTCCGGACGTCATGAGGTTCCTCAAGGAGGACCCCCTGGTGGTGAACTCCGTGAGCCTCTCCGCCCTGGCATCGCTGGGGACCACGCCGCTGGCGGTGAGGGTGGAGGACATCAAGACTCCGGTCATGATCGTCCATTCCGGGAAGGACAACATCTTCCCCGAGGATTATGTGCGCCGCATATACGAGCGCCTCACCTGCCGTAAGGAATTCCTCTTCCTGCCGGACAGGCCTCACCTGGTGATGATCGATTACGTGGACGAGATCGTGCCGCCCATCGCGGAGTGGTTAAAGGGTGTCATGGGTTGAGAGGCCATGGGCGAAAGGCGCCGGGGCAGTTGTCCGTCCCGGCAAGGGAGGGCGGATGATTCAAGATGCGGCAACAAGGCACAAGCCCTCCCGTATAGGTGCCATGTTCTGGAGAAGGAGGCGAGCATGATCTTGAAGGACCTCTTCACCACCCTATGCCTGGTCTCCGGGCAGACGGAGAGAGCGGCCAACCGCCTGGGGGTGCACCCCTTCCTGCCCCAGCTCTTCCGGCTGCGCTACGCCAACATGGGGGCCTCGACCCCGATGTCTTCGCCGCCCAGCTGGAGGGCCTGAGGTCCTTCCGCGAACAGGCGTGGTGCGCTTACTGGAACGACATCGCCGCCGGGTACGAGGAGGAGGCCGAGGGACTTCTCGGCAAGGACGAGGCGGCGGAGCGGGAGCGGGGAAAGGATGCCCTTATCAAGGCGGTCACCTACTACACGGTGAGCGCCTTTCCGGGCACCACCCCCTTGAGGATGGAGGCCTACCGGAAGGCGCGCGAGCTCTCCGAGCGGCTGGCCGCGCTCCTCGACGACCGCCTGGAGAAGGTGACCCTGGAGGTGGGAGGGGAGGAGGTCACCGGGTACCAGCGCTTCCCGGAGGGCGAGGACCGCGTCCCCATGGTCATCGTCACCAACGGCCTGGAGGGGACGGTCCAGGAGCTGGCCCTCCCCCTACTCAGGTACCGGGAAGCCCGCATGGGGGTGTTCCTCATGGAGATGCCCGGCACCTATTCCTACCGGAACCCCATGTCCCCGGGGTCCGAGGCCGTCTATCACGGGGTGATAGAGCACTTCGCTTCCCATCCCCGCGTGGACGCCGGGCGCATGGCCATGGTGGGGACCAGCTTCGGCGGATACTGGGCGGCCAGGATGGCGGCGAGGAGCCCGCGCCTGAGCTGCGCGGTGGCCTGCGGGGCGCCCGTGCATCACGCCTTCGGCCCCGGCAATGCCCTGGGGACCCCGGAGATAATCGTCTCCGTGCTCCTCAAGGTCACCGGGGCGCGGAACATGTCCGAGATGGCCTCCCGCCTGCGGGAGCTTTCCCTGGTGAAGGAGGACCTCTGCCGCAAGATCGAGATACCCCTTCTGGTCATCAACGGGGAGAAGGACACCCTTCTGGGGACCAGGGACTCCGTGCTACTGTCCATGAGGGCCAGGAGGGGCTTCCTGAAGCTCTACGAGGGTGACGACCACTGCGCCATGGGCCATTACCGGGAATGGCTGGACCTGACATTCGAGTGGCTGCAGGAACGGCTTGCGGCGGCGGGAACGCCGGCTTGAGAAGGGGTGGTGGTAATGAAGGTCCGCTTTCTCAACTGCGGCCTCATGCATCCCCGCCTGGCCCCGCTCTTCGTCCCCCATCTGGACAGGGTCCCTTGCCTCTGCCTTCTCCTGGAGGAAGAGGACCGTCTGGTGCTGGTGGACACCGGTTTTGGGACCCGGGACGTGAGTGACCCGACCCGCTTGGGCAGGTTCGGGGCCTGGCTTCTTAACCCGCGTATGGATGTCCGCCTTACGGCCAGGGAACAGGTGAAGCGGCTCGGCTACGATCCGGATCGGGTGTGCGATATCGTCTGCACCCACCTGGACCGCGACCACGCGGGTGGGCTTCCGGATTTTCCCAGCGCCAGCGTTCACGTGTTGCGGGATGAGATGGAGGCGGCCCTCTCCCCGCGCAGCGCGCGGGAAAGGGAGAGATACCGCCCCTGTCACTTCGCCCACGGCCCGCATTGGGTGGCCTACGACGAGAGGGAGGGAGAGGAGTGGCGCGGGCTGATGCGCATCCCCCTGCGCGGCCTACCGGAAAGCCTCTTCCTGGTCCCCCTGCAGGGCCATACCCGCGGGCATTGCGGCGTTCTTGTGGAAACCGGAGAGGGATGGCTTCTGCACTGCGGGGACGCCTATTACGTGATGGAAGAACTGAGGGAAAAAGGAAAGGCCCCCGTAGGGGTCGCGGGTTTCCGCGCCGTGGCCCATATGAGCCTTCCCCGGGCCCTGTCCCGCCTCGAGAGGCTCAGGGACTTGGTGGGCGACGTGACGCTGGTGGCCTCTCACGACCAGTTCGAGTACCGCAGCCGGTTCGGCCGCCCCCTAGATTAGGATGAGGCGGTGATCGCTATGGGCGAAAGCCCCGTTCCCGAGGCGATTTCCGGATGAGGTGGAGGTATGCGGATGCCGGAAAAGGAAATGGTCACCAGCGTGGTCATCAAGGCCTCTCCGCGCCGGGTCTGGGAGGTGCTCACGGACCTTTCCTCCTACTCGGAATGGAACCCCATGATAAGGCGGGCGGAGGGCGAGATCAGGAAGGGGGCCAGGTTGAAGGTCCACTTTAGACCCGAGGGGAGGAGAAAAGGAAGAATATTCCATCCGTTGCTGCGGGTCGTGGATGCGGAGAGAGAGCTGCGGTGGGGAGGCCGGTCCCTGTTTCCCTGGGTTTTCGACTTCGAACATTACTGGGTGTTGGAGCCCCGGTCGGAAGGGGCCACTCTGCTGAGGCACGGCGCGGTGGTCAGGGGCCTGCTCGCTCCACTGGTCATGCCGGTGATGGAGAGGATGTCCCGCAGGCCTTTCCAAGCCATGAACCGCGCCCACAAGGAGCGCGCGGAGTCCGTATAAAGGAGGCGACAAGCCGGTTCCCTCTCCCACCGGTCACCGGGGATCCGGAAGTGACGACGTTTCGCAGGCGTTCCTCCTCGCTATCCCGGAGGCTCTTTTCCACGGGCCTGAGGGGCTCGTCCACCCTCCCGGTTTTTTCTTCCGTTCGCCGTCGTCCGAGGCCTGCCGGTAGGTGGGCATACCGGGCCATGGTCAGATCTGTTCCTCGGCTTTCCTCTTTCTCGCCTCCTCCTCGCGGAGTATCTTGCGCAGGACCTTACCCACCACCGATTTAGGGAGCTCGGAGCGGAATTCCACGCTCCGGGGCACCTTGTAAGCCGCCAGCTTCTCCCGGCAGAAGGAGATGATCTCCTCGGCGGTGGCCTCCTCCCCCGGCTTGAGGACCACGAAGGCCTTGATGGTCTCGCCCCGGTACTCGTCGGGGATGCCCACGGCCACGGCCTCCGCCACCTTGGGGTGCTGGAAGAGGACTTCGTCGATCTCCCGCGGGTAGACGTTGTACCCGCCGGAGATGATCATGTCCTTCTTGCGGTCCACGATGAAGAAGTAATCGTCCTCGTCGCGGATGGCTATGTCCCCGGTGTGAAGCCACCCCTCCCTGAGCTGCGCGGCGGTCTCCTCCGGATTGTCCCAGTAACCCTGCATGATGAGGGGGCCCCGCATCACTATCTCCCCGGGCTCTCCCCGCGGGACCTCCTCTACGCCCTCCTCCACGTCCACCAGACGCACGTCGTTGTCGGGGAAAGGAATGCCGATGCTCCCAGCCTTCTTCAGGCCCAGGATGGGGTTGGCGATGCCCAGGGCAGTCGACTCGGAGAGCCCGTATCCCTCGCTGAAGTAGATGCCCATGTCCTTGACCTTCTCGATGAGCTCAACGGGCATGGGCGCCGCCCCGGAGTTCAACAGTCCCAGCTTGCGGTCCAGCCTCAGCTCCTCGGCGCGGGGGTGGTTGATGACCGCGTTGATCATGGTGGGCACGGCGGGAAAAAAGGTTATCTCCTCGAACCCGGAGAGGATGTTCATGACCTCCTCGATGTCGAAGCGGGGGATGAGAATCATTGTCGCGCAGCAGAAGGTGGCCCAGTTGAGGACGACGATGTTTCCGTAGACGTGGAAGAACGGGAGCACGGCCACCACGTTGCGCCTCTCCGGGGGAATGAGGGAGATGGTGGGGTTGCCCCACATGGAGCACTGCAGGGTACCGGCCACCAGATTGGCGTGGGTGAGCACGGCTCCCTTGGGCACGCCGGTGGTCCCGCCGGTGAACTGGATGAGGGCGGGGTCTTCCGGGTTTACTTGCACACGGCTCCGTTTCGGGCTGGCCACGCCCTCGATGAGGGTGGAGAAATGATGCCATTTCTCCTCAAGTTCCAGGCTCTCTGCCGTGCTCACCTCCATGCCCTTTATAAAATCGGTGACCTTGGTCACGATGACCACGGGGATGTCTACCTCCGACACGAGGGCGCGGACGACGGGCAGCACCATGTCGAAGGTTATCAGCGCGGACAGGCCGGTGGTGCCCGCTATGTGCTTCAGCTCGTCCGGCGTGTAGAGGGGGTTGAGATTCACCACGACGGCGCCTATGGAGAGGGCCGCGAAGTAGGAGATGACGTACTGGGGACAGTTGGGAAGGTGCAGGCCGACGCGGTCTCCCTTATGCACCCCCAGGGCCTCCAGGGCGTTGGCGAAACGCATCGCCCGGTCACGGAGCTCCCAGAAGGTCATCTCGCTCCCGTAGAAATTGAGGGCAGCCTTGTCCGGGTATGCCTTGCAAGGGATTCCCAGGATCTCGTGGGCGCCGAGGCGCGGGTAACGGAGCGTGGTGGGGACGTTGTAATCGTAGTGGCGGTGCCAGGGCTTTTCGGACATAAGGCCATCACCTCCATGATGTCTGAGAGAAGGGAAACCCGACTCCGACAATTGTTCTGCACCGCGAATCGTATGCAGCCGACCTGGTTTGACGCGGTGGAGCCAATGTTCAGGCTAATTATAATCGTCTCTCGCCCGGGGATCAATAACCTGCCGTGACGTATTTCCCGAGGTCAGGATTCATTTATAATATTTTGATATAAAAACTTTATATATAAAATATTTGTATGCATGGCATCGGATCAAGGTCATGGCGGACAGAGCGGAAGTAATGAAGGAAGGGTTTGAGAGGGTACTCGAAGCGGTCACGGGTATAGCGGAGGCTTGGAACGAGAGGGCGGCCGGATGGCTGCGCGAGAACCAGGTGACCTTCGTCCAGTTCCGGGCCATCCTCCTCCTGAGCAGGTCAGGTTCGCAGACTCTGAGCCAGTTGAGCGAGGGGCTTTCCCGCGCCCGCTGCTCGGTTACCGGATTGGTGGACAGGCTGGAGGCCAAGGGCCTGGTGAGGAGGAGGCGCAGCCGCGGCGACAGACGGGTGGTGTATGTCTCTCTGACCGAGAAAGGGAGGAAGCTCGCGGAGAACCTGAAGGAGAAGGTGGTTCCGGAGATAGACCGGCTGGGGGAAAAGATCATGGGCAGGCTCACGGATGCGGAAGCCGCCGCCCTGTCCTCGGCCCTCAGGAAGCTGAAGGAGGGGATCGGTGAGATCGGTGGATAGCCGTGCGGGGCACGGAGTGAGCGCTGTCCTCTGGGGGAGCGTAAAGACCTTAAGGCCCGGGACTTGCGAATACCTGTACGTGGGCCATTCCGGGACGGGCAAGAGCTGGAAGGCCTGGTGTCAAAAGGACTTCGGAAGGTCGTCGAGGTAAGGGATGAGCGGGAGGAGCATGAGGGAGATAGGCGAGAGGCTGCGCGAGATCCCGTTCTCGCCGCGCAAGCCTCGCTTCCTAGCGCTCGCGAACGCCTACGCACCGGATTTTTCCAGGATAAGCACGGACATCCTGGGCTCCAGGCCGGAGGGGCCCCATCCCTACCCGGACACCTTCGAGAAAGTGGTCTTTCCCAGCCTGGACGACACACCTCTGGTGGGGGTGCTGGGGCTGCACCGCGACGGCAGGAAACGCCCCGGGGTGGTCTTCTGTCACGGCTTCCACGGCTCCAAGAACAAGAACTACATCATGGAGGCGGCCCTCAAGGCCTTCTCGGAATGGGACTACAACGTCCTGGCCCTGGACCTGCGCGACTTCGGCGAGAGCCGGGACCTCTCCCACGCCCCCTCCACGGGGGGTTGGAAGGAGGGACAGGACATCCTTGGGGCTTGCCGTTTCCTGGGCCGTATGGAAGAAGTTACCACCGTAGGGGCTGTGGGTTACAGCCTGGGGGCGAGCGCGGTGCTGAACGCCGCCCATCAGAACGACCTCTATCCCTATATCACAGGAGGGGTCATGGCCTGGAGCGGTTTCGCCTCCTTGGAGAGGATCGTATCCCGTTTCAGCCGGCGCCCTCCGGTGGGCGATCCCTTCTTCCCCTATTACGCGGTCTTCGTCCTCCTGACGGAGATGAGGCGCCTGGAGATGCTGCGCAGGGGCGACGACGAGGCGGTCGCCACCCTGGGCGACAGGCCCTTTTCCCCCGACTTCAGGCGCTACGTGCGGGAGGTGGTGGCTCCCCATTACGGGAAGAGCGAGGAGGCCATCTACGCCTTGTGCAGCCCCAGGAACTTCGTGGACGGTTTGGAGTACCCCGTCCTCCTGGTGCATGCCGAGGACGACCCCGTCTGTCCGGTCGAGGAGATGGAGGAGTTGCGCCTGGCCGCCCGCGGCAACCCCAACCTGGACATCTGGGTGCTCCCCACAGGTTCGCACTGCGCCTTCATGGGCTTCGACGAGGAGTGGTACTGGGCGGTGATGCGCGGCTTCCTCGATTATTGGGCCGAGCGCCCCTGAGACGGTGCCTTTCCTTGAGGGGCATGAGCGGCCGGACTTCCGAGAAACTACCGGGAAGGCAGTGGAATTACCGAACGCCGTCGGCAGGGGACCGCGGCGCTTAAAGCTTGGGTTTTCCTGGGAACTGGGGCCCCGTTAGACGTGTGCCGGACGACATACCTCGAGGATCTTCCGCGCCGCGAGGTGCGTACAGGGCCGGGAACCCTGGAAGTCGAGAGAACGGATAGCCGAAGGGGCCTCCGGTGCCCACCGCCCGCAAGGCCCGGCGCCAAGCGAGACCTTGGTCCTCCTCGACCGCAACTCTCGAGCCCTCCGTGTAAACCCTCCCTTGCGAAGAGACGATCGTCGACAGAGACCCGGAGCCTGCATTCCGGGAAAACCGGGGGAATCGGGTTCTCCGCTGCGGCCCTTTCGAGTTGTGGGATAATGTTGGAAACGGCGGAGTAGGTCGGCGGAGGCTCCTGGAAGATTATGGAGGTGGCCCCATGCCCAGTCTTCAGTTCCGGCTCGCGAAAGCCCTTGTGCGCCTGGACACCCTGCTCACCCTTTACGGTTACGCGCCCCTCAGGTACCGGCGTTTCCTGTTCGACAAGGTGGCTCCGCGCCTGGCGCGTAAGGTGCCCGGGGTGAGGAGCGAACCCGCCGATCTCCCCGGCATCCCCGCGGAATGGCTCATCCCCGAGGGCTGCGAGGCGGGGAAGGCGATCCTTTACCTCCACGGCGGAGGGTACGCCATAGGCTGCATCGACAGCCACCGTTCGCTGGCCTCCCAGATCGCCTCCGCGGCGGGTTGCCGGGCATTGATCGTCGGCTACCGCCTGGCGCCAGAGGATCCGTTCCCGGCCGCCGTGGAGGACGCGGCCGCGGCTTTCCGTTGGCTGCTTTCCAGGGGATACGCGCCGCATAGGGTGGCCGTCGCCGGCGATTCGGCGGGGGGTGGCCTGGCGGTGGCGCTCATGGTCTACCTGCGGGAGGCCGGCGACCCCCTTCCCGCAGCGGCGCTGCTCCTCTCCCCGTGGACCGACCTGGAGGTCACGGGGGGGACCTGCGGGACGGTGGGCCGAAAGGATCCCATGCTCACCCCGAAGATACTGCGGGATTACGCCCGCCTGTACCTGGGGAGTAGGGACCCGCGGGACCCTCTTGCCTCCCCCCTTTACGCCGACCTCAGGGGGCTCCCCCCAATGCTCATCCAGGTGGGAACGGAGGAGATATTGCTCGACGACGCCCGGCGCCTGGCCCGAAGAGCGGAGGAGGCCGGGGTGGAGGTTCGCCTTGAGGTGGAAGAGGGGATGTTCCACGTCTGGCAGTTCTTCTCCCCCACGGTACCGGAGAGCAAGGAGGCCGTGGAGAGGCTGGGTGGGTTCGCACGCGACCGCCTGGCCTCCTGAGCGCCCCTGACCGCGCCGGGAGTACGCGAGACCTCGACCGCCGGCGATCTTGAGGGGCTTGCGGATCGCCGGGCCATGAGCCACCGGAGGGTGGAATGCGGTGACGTCGGAAGCAGTGCGGCAACGTGTTGGTTATCGCGGGATTTCGGAGGGGAGGACAGGATTATGGGCGTGCATGAATTCGACCTCCGCGTGAGGTTGGAGGAAGTGGCCGCGCGTTGGAGCCAGCTCACTCCGTTGATGGTCCAGATGGGCATCATCGAGGACCTCCTTGACCGCAAGTTGGTTTTAATGGTGCGTGAGGGCGAATCCTTCACCCTCCACATCTCCGGCGAGGGCATGCACCTGGAGGAGGGGAAGGACCCCTGGGCCCATGCCTTCATGTGCACCACACTGGAGCAGTGGCGGCGCATCCTGAACGGCGAGAAGCCCTTCTGTGCCATATTCCGCATGGACCCGGAACCCCGGAGGGACACGGTAAGGCTAGACCAATTGGCACTTGTGGAAAGGTTTTCCACGGTGCTGCAGGCCATGGTAAACCTTTCGCGGGCGGAGGCCGGAGCGGAGGGAGGAGGGGAGCGGTCATGAAAATCCCGGTGACGGAGATACTCTGCGAGTGGGCCTGTCGCACCACCTTCGAGGATATCCCTCCCCGCACCGTACGTTGCGCCAAGGAACAGGTATTGAGTATCGTCGCCGCCATGCTGGCCGGGAGCCGCGCCGACTTCCTCCAGCCCCTCTACCGGGCAGCGAGGTCCTGGGGAGACCGGGAAGAGGCCACCGTGGTGGGAGGAGGTTTCCGGTCCAGCATGCGTACCGCGGGGATGGTGAACGCGGTGGCCGCTCAGGCGCTGGAGTGGGAGGACTACCTCAAGTCCCAGCATTCGGGCGCCTCCACCGTCCCCGCGGCGCTGGCGGTGGCGGAGGGAGTGGGGGCCTCGGGAAGGGATTTCCTCACCGCTCTGGTCATCGGCAACGAGATAAGCGGGCGCACCGGGCAGGCCTACATCCGCAGCCGCCTGTTCACCAACTCCTGCCCCAACCACCAGATAGACGCGGCCGTCGTGGCCGGCAAGCTCATGGGTCTGGACAGGGAGGCTATGATGGATGCCGTGGGCATAGCCTGCTTCCCGCCCTTTACCCAGTGCTTCGCGGGCTGGATGTCCGGCACCAAGGGGATGATAACCGGGGCCCCGGTGCTGGCGGGTATAACCGCCGCCTCTCTGGCCGCCCACGGCATGCACGGATTCCGGGGAATCATCGAACATCCCGACGGTTTCTCCAACGCCCTCTTCGAGAGGTACGACCTGGAGGAGATGGTGAGAGGCCTGGGAGAGGAGTGGCGTACGGACACCCACTCCCCCAAGCTCTATCCCTGCTGCGGCTGGCTGGACGCGCTGGTGGATTCGGCGCTGGACCTGCTGGAGGAGCACTCCCTCACCTGGAGGGATATCCGGAAGGTGGAGGTGAGGTGCCCCACGGTGACCCTCCTCCTGCGCCGGCCCGTTGAGGAGCTCCTGGAGCTCATGGACCGGATAGCGGCAGAGGAATGGCTGACCCCCATGCCCCTCTTCTTCGATGCCACCTATCCCTTGGCGGTGGCCATCATGGACCGGGAACTCACCGCGGCGCAGTTCGAAAGAGGGCGCATGAAAGACCCCGAGCTGCGGAGGTTCCTGGGCCGTTTCTCCTACACAGCGGACCCACTGCTCGACTGGAAGGAGATGGAAGAAGGGGTCAACGCCGGGGAGGTGACCTTCCTGCTCCGCGACGGGAGGAGGGTCTCCAGGTTCACGGAGGCCATGAAAGGGTCCTACCTCAACCCCCTGGACGTCAGGGAGAAGCTGGCCGTGTGCACCCGGGGTATCCTGGACGAGGCGCGCCGCGAGGAGATAGCGGGAGCGGTGGATAGGCTGGAGGAATTCGACGACCTGCGCGATTTCGCCCGCCTGCTCTGAAGAAACCACCGGAGCATCGATGAGGAAGAATAGGAGGACGCGCGCGTCGAGCGGGGATTGATGTTTCTCCGGGAGCGGTTAGAGGCGGGCGCTCGCTCCCGAGAACCCAGGCGGATCTGGGAAGGCAAGCGGTATGGCATAATGTTCTCGAGCGGCGGGGAGGAGGATGTAGGAGCGCCTGGGTTGTTTCGCGCCAGTGAAGGGGAGAGGGATATGGAACGGGACCGGCGTGAGGAACTGGCGGAACGGCTGGCGGAGAGCATGGCCGTGATCATGCGCTCGCGCGGTAACGCTCTCCGCAGGGTGGCCGGACGATACGGCATAACCCCTCCCCAGTTCTTCCTTCTGAAGATGCTCAACGCCCACGGCGAGATGACCGTCACCGGCATCTCGGAGGTCATGATGGTGGCGGCCCCCACTGCGAGCCGCATGATAGCCAACCTCTGCGAGAAAGGCTGGCTGGAACGGCGCAAGGACCCCGCCAACCGTCGCGTCACCCTGGTGCGGCTCACCCGCAAGGGGAAGGGGTTGCTGCACAGGGTGGGGGAGATGCAGAAGGAGCAGTTCCTGGAACTCATCGAGCAGGAGGATTTCCGGGAGATCGAGGCCTTCATCGACTGGCTGGAGAAGTTCACCTCCAGACTCTCCAACGCGAGGGTGCCGGAGGTGGGGCACGCGGAGGAGACGACCGGCGACCCGGCGAGGTGACGAGCCGGGAGGTGGCGGAGCCTTCGCTCGCCGTCGGTGTCCAGGACGCGGGGCGAAAAGACGCACGGCCTCCATCCGCCGGCGGTAAGGACCTCATCCCGGCCATTGACAGGGAGGGGCGGAGAACGTAATTTATTTATATTTAGCAATGCTAAATTATTTATGTGCGGAAGGACCGCGAGGCCCGGGAGTGAGGAAGGGGTCCTTGCCGCAGGGCACCTCGGATGTCGGAGGGGCGGAGGAGAGGAGCCGGAAGAGAGGCCGAGTATGGTTTCGGCGTCATGGTGCGACCCGGATGCCGGTGAGGCCGGAGGGCGATAACGGAAGCGCGGAAACGTATGACGGGAGAACCGATGGGAGAACATGCGGTTGAAGTAGAGGGCTTGGTGAGGAAATTCGGGGACCTCACGGCGGTGGACGGTATCTCCTTCACCGTGGAGCGGGGAGAGGTCTTCGGGTTCTTGGGGCCCAACGGGGCGGGTAAGACCACCACCATCAACATGCTCTGCACCTTGCTCTCTCCGACCGCGGGCAAGGCCATGGTGGACGGGTTCGACGTGGTGAAGAACAAGAGGGAGGTACGCCAGCGCATCGGGCTGGTCTTCCAGGACCCCAGCCTGGACGATCGCCTCACGGCCAACGAGAACCTGGATTTCCACGCCGTGGTCTACGCCGTCCCCCACGCGGTGAGGGAGAAGCGCAAGCGCGAGCTCCTGGAGATGGTGGACCTGCTGGACCGCGCCGACGACCTGGTGATCACCTTCTCCGGGGGCATGAAGAGGAGGCTGGAGATAGCCCGCGGGCTCCTCCACCATCCCCGGGTGCTTTTCCTGGACGAGCCGACCATAGGCCTGGACCCCCAGACCCGTAAGTACATCTGGGATTACATAGGGGACTTGAAGAGGAGGGAGGACATCACCATCTTCCTCACCACCCACTACATGGAGGAGGCGGAGCACTGCGACCGTATCGCCATCATCGACCACGGGAAGATAATCGCCCTGGACACTTCCGAGAACCTAAAGAACATGGTGGGCGGGGACATCATCCGCATCAAGACCGACGACGACGCACGGGCCGAGGAGCTCCTCAAGGAGAGGTTCGGGGTGAACATCCTGGAGGACCGGGACTGCCTGTGCTTCGAGGTGGAGCGCGGCGAGGAGTTCATCCCGCGCCTCTTTCATGACTTCGACGTGAGCATCCAGTCCATAAGCCTGCACCGTCCCACCCTCGACGACGTCTTTCTCAAGCTGACCGGCAGGGAGATACGGGACGAGGAGGCAGACGGGCTCATGGAGATGAGGCGCATGGTCACCCGGGTCAGGCCGCCGTTCGCGCGTTGACGTCCGGGGCCGGCGTCGTGGCCGGGCCGTGAGCGATAGGGAGACAAGCCGTTTGGAGGAAAGATAGATGGGAGCGCTGGAGGAAAAGGCGGTTGAGTTGAAGGGCGAGGCGGCTGCCTTGCCCGCCGGGAGGAAGTCGTCGGGCATGCGCTGGGCCATGCGCGGCATATACATCATCTGGGTGCGGGAGTTCAAGCGCTTCTGGCGGGACAGGGCGCGCCGCATCGGGGGCTTCGCCCAGCCCATCATGTACCTGGCCCTCCTGGGGGTGGGCATGCAGAGCGCCTTCAAGGTTTTCGGGGGAGGGGATGTCCCCTATATAAAGTTCATGTTCCCCGGCATCCTTGGCCTCACCGTCCTCTTCACCTCGGTCTTCTCGGCAATTTCCATAATCTGGGATCGGGAATTCGGTTTCCTCAAGGAGGTGCTGGTGTCACCAGTGCCCCGTTCCAGCGTGGCCCTGGGCAAGATCATCGGAGGCTCCACGACGGCTCTCATCCAGGGGGCCATCTTCCTCATCCTGGCCTTCACCCCGTGGGTGTACGGTTTCAGTCTGGACACCCTGTGGAAGGTCCTGGCGGTCATACCGCTGATCGTGCTCATGTCCTTGAGCCTCACCTCCCTGGGGGTGGCCGTGGCCGCGCGCATGACCTCCATGGAGGGTTTTCCTATAATCATGAACTTCCTGCTCATGCCCATGTTCTTCCTCTCCGGGGCCTTTTTCCCCCTGCAGGGTCTCCCCCGCTGGATGGACGTCCTTACCAAGATCGACCCTCTTACCTACGGGGTGGACGCCCTGCGGGGGATAATGCTCAAGGGGCTTAACCTGGCGGCGGGCGCGCCCGGAAACCTCGCCCAGTTCGCCGCCTGGTTCAAAGACCCGGAGATACTGAGGATCGGTCTGGGGAAGGGTTATCCGGACCCCTCGAGCCTCTCCGCCCTGGCTCGGCAGGCCTCGCTCCCCGTGCAGGCCCACCCGCTGTGGATGGACGTGCTGGTGATGGTCGGGTTCGGCGTTTTCCTCTTCACCCTGGCCCTCTGGCAGTTCAACCGCGCGGAGTGAAGGGAGAGGCCGCGTTTTATATCCCCTTTTTCCGATGCGTCTTCCCGTGGCCGTCACCGCCTGGCCGCGCCCGTGGGTTCAACGCCGGATAAAATCGATTGGCGTCGCGGGGTCAGATCACGGTAGGATCGCTACACTCCCTTTTCTCGCGCCTCGGGCTTCCAGGCTGGGGCGAAAGCATCTCGCATCGCGGTATCACATTCCGGTGTGACCGGCCGACCATTTCCAGACCGTACGCCGGGTTCCCAGGCCGGATGAAAGCGGTTCCTATGCCCGTATGGCGAGTCGCATTCCTGCATCACCTCCCCGTGAGACAGGACAATCCCCTTTGGACGCGTTTCGAGCTTGCACGCCGGGCAATAACCTCTAACATCGGGCTGTCACATCCCGTTATGAATCGCGGATCACGTATTCGAGCTATGCCCCGGGTTCCCAGGCCGGATGAAAGCGGTTCCCATGTCCGTATGCCGATACTCGATCTCCCTTGTCGGGTTGGAATGCTCCAGGGTGCCAGGCCTTGCCTTTGCGAGCGACGACCATTAAGACCCTGGGTGCTCGCAAAAAGGGTCTCGTGCCCCCGGGAAACGCGCGCGAACGACAACCAAGACCCGGGTCCCATGATATGCATCATGTCCTTCTGGGGACTCGCGTTAATCTTCCTTAACCGGGGGCATAATATGAGCATGGCGGCGTGGTGGCCGCCACGGAGGAAAGGCTGCGTCTGGGAAGGCCCGCTGTATTGGCCCATCCGGTAACCGAGCTGGTTGACCTCACGCGCCCCTATAAACCTCACGCGCCCCTATAAGAAGGAGGTAAGGAAAAGGATGAGGATACGCACGAAGAGGGCTGTTTTTTGCGTTTTTCTCGTGGCGGTGCTCCTCGCGGGCATGCTTGCCTCGGGTGGAGGGAGCTCGGCGGTCGCGAGCGTCTTCGGGGGACCGCCGGCGGGCCGTGGGGATGGAGGCGCCGCGGCCGACGCGTACCCGGGGCGGGGAGGACGGGGGCTCTCCTCCAGAGTCGAGTCCACACCTGGGGACGGACGGGTTAGCCCCGAGGAGAGGGAGGCCGCGGCGGAGAGGGCCAAGGCGGCGGGTATGAGGTTGCCCGGCCTCAAGGCGGGCGACTTCGCCGCTGCCCAGATTCCCATGCCCGATCCCACGGCCACGCCCCATTATTTCGGGCCTTACCCCAATTACGCCACCAGCCCCCTCCCGGTGATCGACAATTCACTTCCCAGCCCGGCTTTCTACTTCGCCGAGGGCACCACCCGCCCGGGCTTCGACACCTACCTATGCCTACAGAACCCCGGGGGCCTCACGGCGACGGTGAGGATCACCTACATGAGGGGGGACGCCACGACCGCGGAGCAGATACTCACCCTGGATCCCCACTCCCGCCTCACGGTGAGCGCCGCCGACGTCCTGGGCGTTGGCGACGACACGGCTCACGACTTCTCGGCCAAGGTGGAGTGCACCAACGGCCAGCAGATCGTGGCCGAGCGGCCCATGTACTTCAACTACCTCGGGAAGTGGACGGGCGGACACGTCTCCGTGGGGGCCACCACCCCCGCCTCCACCATCTACTTCGCCGAGGGCACCACCCGCCCGGGCTTCGATCCCTACATATGCATCCAGAACCCCGGTGACCTGGACGCGGACGTCACGGTGACCTACATGGAGGGCGACGGGAGCCTGGCCAACAACGTGCTCACCGTTCCCGCCCACTCGCGGGCCACCGTCAACCCCCGCAACAAGCTGGGCACCGCCGACGACCCGGCCCACGACTTCTCGGCCCGGGTGGAGTGCACAAACGGACAGAAGCTGGTCGCCGAACGGGCCATGTACTTCAACTATCTGGGAAAATGGAACGGGGGCCACGTGGTGATGGGTGCCTCGGCCATCACCGGGACCTATTACCTCGCCGAGGGCACCACCCGCCCCGATTTCGATCCCTACCTCAGCATCCAGAACCCGGGCCTCAACGCTGCGGAGGTCACAGTGACCTATTTCCGGGGGGACGGGACCGTGGACACGGAGATGGTCACCGTGCCCAAGAATTCCAGGGCCACCCTCAACCCCCGCAACAAGCTGGGCACCGCCGACGACTCGGCCCACGACTTCTCGGCCAAGGTGGAGTGCACCAACGGGCAGCAGATCCTGGTTGAGCGGCCCATGTATTTCAACTACCGGGGCTCGTGGACCGGCGGGCACGACGTCATGGGCTTCGCCTTCACCACTGCGGTGCGGGTTATAGCCGGTACCGGCATGCGCAAGTTCGTGGACTCGCTCCCACTGGTCGGTTCCGCCAATGCCAACAACCTGGGGCAGTACATACCGGTTGCCGTGCCCGACACTGTCACCTATCCCGGCTCCGATTACTACGAGATCGAACTGGGCCAGTACACCCAGCAACTGCACAGCGACCTCCCACCCACCACCCTCCGCGGCTACCGTCAGACGAACACCACGGACCCCACGGTGAGCGTCTTCACCTACACCGGGCCCATGATCGTGGCCCAGAGGGACCGCCCCGTGAGGGTGAAGTTCACCAACAAACTGCCCACGGGGGAGGGAGGCAATCTCTTCCTTCCCGTGGACACCACGGTGATGGGGGCGGGGATGGGCCCGGACGGCATGAACATGTACACCCAGAACCGGGCCACCATCCACCTGCACGGCGGGTTCACCCCCTGGATAAGCGACGGGACCCCCCATCAGTGGATAACCCCCGCCGGCGAGAACACACCTTATCCCAAGGGGGTCAGCGTGAGTTACGTACCGGACATGTGGTTCGACGCCGCGGGGAACCCCGTGCCGGAGGGAACGCCGGGGGCTTCCAACGATCCCGGCGACGGCTCCATGACCTTCTACTACACCAACCAGCAGAGCGCGAGGCTCATGTTCTACCACGACCACTCCTACGGGATCACCCGTTTGAACGTCTATGCGGGTGAGGCTTCCCCGTATCTCCTTGAAGACCCCGTGGAGCAGGACCTCGTGGCCAGGGGGGTCATCCCGGCCGAACAGATACCCCTGATCATCCAGGACAAGACCTTCGTCCCCGACGACGAGCAGCTGGCCTGGCAGGACCCCACCTGGGACAAGGTGAAGTGGGGAGGGAAGGGGAATCTCTGGATGCCCCACGTGTACATGCCCAACCAGAACCCGGCCGACCCGGGCGGGCTGAACGCCTTCGGCCGCTGGTCCTACGGGCCCTGGTTCTGGCCTCCCACCAAGGATCTGGTCCACGGGCCGGTCCCCAACCCCTATTACGATCCGGTGAACGCTCCCTGGGAGCCGCCGGAGATACCCGGCACGCCCACCCCGAGCATGGCCATGGAGGCCTTCATGGACACTCCGGTGGTCAACGGCACCGCCTCTCCCTACCTGGAGCTGGAGCCCAAGGCCTATCGGTTCCGCGTCCTCAATGCGGCCAACGACCGCTTCTTCAACCTTCAGCTCTATCTTGCGGACCCGGACACATTGACCCCCGACGGGCGGACCCTCACGGAGGTCAAGATGGTCCCCGCCGTGCCCAACCCGGCTTATCCGTCGGGTTGGCCCACCGACGGTCGTGAGGGAGGGGTGCCCGACCCGGCCACCGCCGGACCGTCATGGATACAGATCGGGAACGAGGGCGGTTTCCTCCCTTACCCGGTGGTCCTGCCCAACCTCCCCATCGATTGGAATACCGACCCCACCACCTTCAACGCCGGGAACGTCTCCCAGGGGACGGTCATCCTGGGCCCGGCGGAGCGCGCCGACGTGATAGTGGACTTCTCCGCCTTCGCCGGGAAGACCCTCATCCTCTACAACGACGCGCCGGCGGCCTACCCGGCCCGCGACCCGCGCTACGACTACTACACCGGTGCTCCGGACCTCACGGACACCGGGGGCGCCCCCACGCCGCTTCCGGGTTTCGGCCCCAACATCCGCACCGTGATGCAGATAAGGGTGAAGGCCACCAACCCGGCAGCCCCCTTCGACCTGCAGAGGCTGCAGGCGGAGTTCGAGACCACCCCCGGGCACACCGGCGTGTTCGCCGCCACGCAGGATCCCATCATCGTCCCCAACGCGGCTTACAACAAGGCCTACGGCGGCGACTTCCCTGCGGATACCTACGCCCGCATCTACGACACGTCGCTGACCTTCCGCACTCTTTCCGGGAACATGGTTACCATTCCCTTCCAGTCCAAGGCCATCCAGGACGAGATGGGGGAGGCCTACGACAAGGAGTACGGTAGGATGAGCGGTTTCCTGGGCCTGGAGCTCGGCAACATAAGCCCGGTGAACAAGGGCTTCGTCCTCTACCCCTTCGCCTCCCCGCCGGTGGACATCACCGTGGACAACGTCACGCCTTCCGAGCCCCTGGCAGGAGACGGCACGCAGATATGGAAGATAACCCACAACGGGGTGGACACCCACACCATACACTGGCACCTCTTCAACGTGCAGGTCATCAACCGTGTGGCCTGGGACAACATCATCCTTCCCCCCGACCCCAACGAGCTGGGATGGAAGGAGACGGTGCGGGTCAACCCCCTGGAGGACATCATCGTGGCCATGCGCCCGGTGGCTCCCGATCTCCCCTTCGAGCTGCCCAACAGCGTGCGGCCCATCGACCCCACCATGCCCCTGGGCGCGGTCCTCAGCGGAGGCCCGGGTGGGTACTTCGACCCGCAGGGCAATCCGGTGACGGTCACCAACGAGCTGGTCAACTACGGATGGGAGTACGTCCTGCACTGCCACCTGCTGGGGCATGAGGAGATGGACATGATGCACTCCATGCCCTTCCTTCTGGCACCGCGGCCCCCTTCCGGCCTGCAGGCGGCGGACGGGCCTGGAGGAGTGCTGCTCACCTGGACGGACAACTCGGTGGCGGAGACATCCTACGTAGTGGAATGGGCGGCGGATGCGGGAGGCCCCTGGTCCTTGCTGGCCGAGCTCCCCGCGGGCAGCGTGGCCTACACGGATACCGAGCCGTTCGCCGGGACGAGGTATTACCGCGTCCTGGCAAGGAATAGCGTCGGATATGTCGCGCCCTTCCCGGTCATGACCGCGGACTCCAGTCCCAGCAACGTGGTCAGCGTGACCAGGCCGTGAGATAGGCGAGGCGGCGAAAGCCGAAGCGAGGCGATAGGGAGCGGACGGGGCGCAACGCCCTGACGCGGCGGGACGAGAAGAGAGGCGCCCGGACTCCATCCGGGAGCCTCTCCCATACCGGGCATGGCTCACCCGCTCTCAGCCCGGAGACGGGAGCCGTTCATTGGCGGCGCTGATTCGTTTCGATAGGCGCTTTCGGTTGAAAAAGGACGAGAGACAACCCTCTCGTCCTGACAAGACAAGCAAACCAACGGGGCGTAAGGGGTGATCTCTCTTGCTAAACCCGCCGGTAGTATGAGGGATGCCGTTTGGATATAATTACCTCATCGGCGGTAATGCTCGTTTCTTGCGTTCTGTTCCGCCCTTTTTTGGCTTAAGGGTGCGGGGGAAAGGATTGACGACACCTTTTCCTGCTCCCGCCGCCTGAGGGTCTGCCACCTCCCCGCCGGTGGGTCCGACGGGCGGCGCGAACCATCCCCGTGTGGGGCGCGATAGGGAAGAGTCGGGTGAAAGGAGGGGCTGATGGCATACGGAAACACGGGAAAGATCCTGGTCGTGGACCTGGGCTCCGGAGGGTTTGAGGAAAGGGAGCTGCCCGAGGAGGTGTACCGGGATTATATAGGTGGTGCGGGCCTTGCCGCCAAGCTGCTCTACGACCACGGACACCTGGAGGCGGAGCCCCTGGATCCCGAGAACCCGCTCATCTTCGCCGCCGGCCCTCTGACCGGCGTGGGGCTTGCCGGCTCCAGCCGTTTCTCGGTAGGATCGCGTTCCCCCCTTACCCGCATCTGGGGGCAGTCCTCCTGCGGGGGGAACTTCGGCCCGGAGATGAAGAGGTGCGGCTATGATGCCATATTCTTCCATGGAAAGGCGGGGGAGCCCGTTTACCTGCTCCTGGAGGAGGGTTCGGCGAGACTCATGCCCGCCTCCGACCTCTGGGGCAAGGACACTTACGAGACCACGGACATCCTCAAGAAGAGGCACGGCAAGACCTACAAGGTGCTTGCCGTGGGCCCCGCTTCCGAGAACCTCATCCCCTTCGGGAGCATCGTCAACGATTGCGGGCACGTCTTCGGGCGCACGGGGATGGGCACGGTGATGGCCTCCAAGAACCTCAAGGCCGTGGTGGCCAAGGGGGACATGAGGATGGCCTACAAGGACCCGGAGAAGTTCGAGGAGCTGGCCGGGAAGTACACCGCGCGTGTGGAGCGGAGCGGAATGACCAAGGCCCTGCGCGCCTTCGGGACCCCCAGCAACATGGAATCCAAGATGATCGAGGGGGACGTGCCCACGCGCAACTGGGGGCTGGGGATATGGGAGGAGGGAGGGGAGCGCCTCTCCGGGATCACCCTCACCGAGGAGATCCTGGTGAGGAGGCGCGCCTGCCGTTTCTGTCTTGTACGCTGCAAGCCGGTGGTCCAGGTGGAGGAAGGGCCCTACGCCATGGGCCCGGGCCCGGGCCCGGAGTACGAGACCCTGGGAGC
>NZ_JACVJJ010000047.1:0-53447 GCF_015711935.1 Candidatus Solincola tengchongensis | reverse complement strand
CTGGCCAGGGAGCTCAACCCGACGGTCACCAACTTCAAGGGCTTCCGGGTCACGGAGATCGAGTACCGCACCTCCAGCTTCAACTGCAAGGGGTGCTCCAACAACTGCGAGATAGTGAAGATCATGGTGGAGGGGGAGACCCTGGCCCGCTGGGGCGGCCGCTGCGGGAAGTGGGAGGTGGACCTGCCGGGCGCCCGGGCGGAACGGGCCGCTTCGCTCTGATCTCCGGTGCCCGGAGGTTCTGAGCACCGGAAACCCTAATCGGGCTCCCGCAGGACGATGCGGTGGTCGAGGAGCTCTACCTCGGCTATGCGGGCCGACACCAGTTTCTGCTCGCCGAAGACGTCCACCAGGAGGAGCTTCCCTTCCTCGGGGCGCACCTCCACTACGTCCTCCATGACCTTCTCCAGCTCCCCGCCCCGGTCTATATAGACGGCTGCCTCACACATCCTTTTCGACCTCCTCGCACATCCGCCTGACCATCTCCACCGCCTGCTCGATGAGCTTGGGAAGCGGGGTGTCCACGGTTCCCAGGATGTCGATGCGGGGGTGGGTGAGAGGGAGGAGTATCTTCCGCCCCCGGGCGGAGGCGATGGCCTCGGCCATGCCCGGTGTGAGCTCCCCCATCATGGAGTTGGGGATGAGGATGGAAAGGCTTCCCATTATCACGTCGGCCTCCCCGATGCACACCCGCACCGCGTTCTCCCCCGTGGCCCCGCGGTTGGCCCGTGCCTTCATCATGTTCCCGGTGGCGATGGCGTTGGCCCCTAGGGCTATGATCTCCGTGTCCTCGGGCAGGTTGCGTCGGAGTTCCAGGACTATCTGGTGCCCGATGGAGCCTCCCATTCCGTCCACCACGGCTATCTTCATCTCCGCACCCCCGGTCGCGGTTCCCCGATCAGAACGGGCTCAACGTTTCAGGATCCCACGCCTCACTGCAGCCAGTTGCGGAACTCCTCCACGAAGGCCTGCTTGGGACGCGCTCCCACAAGGCGCTTCACCGGCTCGCCCTTCTCGAAGAGGATCATGGTGGGGATGGACTGTATTTGGTAGTTGCGCGCCGTGGACATGGCCTCGTCCACGTTGAGCTTGCAGACCTTTATCTTCCCTTCCCACTCTTCGGCCGCCTCCTCGAGGATGGGCGCCATCATCCGGCAGGGGCCGCACCAGGGGGCCCAGAAATCCACCAGGGTGGGCTTGTCGCTCTTCAGCACCTCCTGCTCGAAGTTCCCGTCGTTCAGCTCTATCACCTTTCCGGCCACTCCTCACACCTCCTCGCCGTCGTGACCTCTCGTCGTACTCGCGCCTTCACCCCTGGCTCCGGCACGCCGCTCTCACGCGCCTGGCCCTCACACGTAGGCCGTGCCCTTGAGGTTCTCCACGTGGAACTGGGCGTTGAGCGCCGCCCGCACCCCGTCCCCCACCGCGGCAGCCACCTGCCAGACGGCCCCGGCGCGCACGTCCCCGGCGGCGAAGACCCCTTTCATGCTGGTGCGCAGGTCGGCGTCGGTGACGATGAAGCCCCTCTCGTCCAGCTCCACCGCGCCTCTCAGCTCCTCGGTGTTGGGGAGGTTGCCCACGTAGAGGAAGACCCCTTCCACGGGGAGTTCCTCCTCCTCGCCGCTCTCGACATCGGCGAGGACCAGGCCGGTGACCCTCTGGTCACCCTTTATCTCTTTTACCACTTTCTTCCATTTAAAATCTATCTTGGGATGGGATAACGCGCGTTCCTGCAATATCTTCCCGGCCCGCAGGCGGTCGCGGCGGTGGACGATGATCACACGCTCCGCGTATCGGGTGAGGAAGAGGGCCTCCTCGACGGCGGAGTTTCCCCCGCCCACCACCGCCACCACGCTGTCCTTGAAGAAGGCGCCGTCGCAGGTGGCGCAGTAGGAGACGCCGCGGCCGTGGAACTCCTCCTCCCCGGGCACCCCCAGCTTGGCCGGACGCATCCCGGTGGCCAGGATCACCGCGTAGGCGCGGAGCTCCCCCTCCTCCGTCTGGAGGACCTTCACCTCCCCCTCCTCGCGTAGGCCCAGGAGGGGGTTGAATGAGGAGATGCGCAGGCCGAAGCCCTCCGCCTGGCGGCGCATGCGGTCCACAAGCTCGTAGCCGGAGATGCCCTCCGGGAAGCCGGGGTAGTTCTCTATGCGCTCGGTGAGGGCCGGTGCTCCGCCCGGCGATTGCTTCTCGATGAGCAAGGCGTCCATGCGCGCCCGGGCGAGGTAGATCCCGGCCGTTAGTCCCGCCGGACCTCCACCCACCACCACCACGTCCAGTGCCTGGCCGGAACCGCTTTCCGCATTCACGTCCGTCATCTCTCGACCATCCGCCTTTCCCGGTCCTTTGCACGGCGTTCATGCCGCCCGTCGCATTTACCGCAGGATACGCATTTGGTGTTCTATCGTCCTTCTTCTCGGCCGTTCCCGGCCTCCCGAGCCCGCGCGCTCCGCGGCTTTCTTACCACCGATAAAATTGATTCTTCCTTTGATTATTCGATTATAAACCACACTGCTTCACCGGTCCTGTCCTGAATCATAGACTCGAAACGCCGAAGCGGTCGTGAGCGAGGCAATGCGGAGGAGCCGGACGACGCGATATAAACAACCGCAGAACGCAAGAAAGACCCTAAAGAACGGCCTGAGGCGCCGCGACCGTCAACCCTGAACCCTCGGGTTTTCCTGTCCGGCCTCAGGAGAGGGGCGAAAACAGGGAAAGAGCGATTGTTCATAAGACCGCCCACATCGCCAGGGAGTCGCCCTTGCACCGAAGCGTGACGATGAGGCGGGGAGGGGGCAATCCGCAGGACCGTCAGCGCCGGGTTCAGCCGGTAATCCGGGTGTCACCCTTGGCGGGAAGCACATGATGAGTCGCAGAGGGTGACAATCCGCGGGACCGTCCGCGGCGCCTGGTTGCCATTCTGCGCAGTAACCGTAACGAGGGGATGAAAAGAGTGATCGCCCACAAGACGCTCGCGTCAGTCGTGCCTGGAATAAAATACCCCTGGGGGTATCACGATTCAAGACCTGACCCCCTTCAAAATAAAGAGGAGACGGCGTTCTCTAGGTCGCGCAGGGTGCCGCAGACCGCAGTAACCGTAACGAGGGGATGAAAAGAGTGATCGCCCACAAGACGCTCGCGTCAGTCGTGCCTGTAATAAAATACCCCTGGGGGTATCACGATTCAAGACCTGACCCCCTTCAAACTAATAGGGAGGAGACGGCGTTCTCTAGGTCGCGCAGGGTGCGGCAGACCCGCACCTCACGGCAGTAGGGGGCGTATTCGCTCATCACGCTGTCCCCGGTGTCCCAGAAGGGCCTGGTCTCGGGGTTCAGCCAGATGATCCCCTTGCTCCGGTCCCGCATCTTCTCCAGGGCCCAGGCGCAGGGGTCGTTGTAGTTGTTGCGGGCGTCCCCGATTATGAGGATGTAGGTGCGGAAGCCCACGTCCTGAAGGTATTTCTCGCAGAACTGGCGGAAGACGTAGCCGAAGTCGCTGCGCGCGTGGTAGGCGATGCCCGCCTCGCTGAGGGCACGCCTCACTCCCCTCTCGATCTCCTCTTCCTGGAAGAAGCTGGTAACCTCTCCCAGCTCGTCGACGAAGACGAAGGAGCGCACCTTGGCCAGGCAGTCCTGCAGGGTGTACACGAACTGGAGCATGAACTGGGAGACCCGGGCCACCGAGGAGGAGACGTCGCAGAGCACCATGAGCTCCACCTTCTCCAGGCGCTTGGTGCGCAGCACCAGGTCGAAGGGGACCCCTCCGTGGCGCATGTTCCTGCGCAGGGTGGCCTTTACGTCCAGCTTGTCCCGGCGCATCCTCTTCTCGCGCAGGGAGAGCTTGTTGCGCAGCTTGCGGGCCAGCACGTCCACCGCCCTCCGCATCTGCTGCAGCTCCTGCTCGTCCAGGCTGGAGAGGGGACGGAGCATCAGCCGGTCCACGCGCTCCGATGTGGGGACGCGGTCCACGTTGCGCGCTTGCTCCCTCTCCACGTAGCGGCGCACTTGGCGGCGCAGGGCCTCGCGGTTGGCCTGGTATATCCTCTCCAGCTCCTCCAGGTCCTCCTCCGGCCAGCCCGCTTCCCGGAGGCGCGACTGCAGCTCCCGGAAATCCTCGTCCATCCTCTCCCAGTCGAAGGAGTCGAAGATGCGCCGCGTGTACATCCCCACCTGCATGCGCGTGACCAGCTGGGATGTGCCCACCGCGCCGGCGGCGGCGCGGATGAAGGACTCGAACTCCCCTCCCCTTCCCGCAAGGAGCAGCATGAGCAGCGGGTTGTGCCCGTTCTGCGCCGCCATGGCCCGGAGCTCCTCCTCCAGCCGGGCCAGGAGCTCCTCATCCGGTGAGGCCACCTCACCGGAACCTTCCAGCCCGTAGAAATAGAGGGGGAAGAGCTCGTCGAACACCGCCCCGTCTTTCCTGGTCTTCACCAGGGCGGCCTTGAGGGAGGCCCGGAAGACCTCCGGGTCCCACATCCCCGCCGCCTCCACGGCGGAGAGGGCATCGATGCTCTCCGCGGTGGAGACCGGCACCCCGCGGTTGCGCAGGCTTCTCACGAACTCGAGTATGCGTTCCTCCAATGCGCGAACCTCCGGGGAATCAACCGGCGGCGATCTGGTGCAGGTTCTCCTCGGCCTTCCTTATGTCCTTCTCGTACTTGAGGACGATGTTCAGGGTGTCCCTCACCAGCCCCGGGTCCAGCTTCCCGGCATTGAGGACCACGAGGGCCCGGGCCCAGTCCAGGGTCTCGCTGATACCGGGCACCTTCTTCAGGTCCAGTTTGCGCAGGCGGTGCACCGCCGACACCACCTGCTCCGCCAGGCTCTCGGAGATACCGGGAACCTTGAGCCGGACGATCTCCAGCTCCTGCTCCGGGGGCGGGAAGTCGATGAACAGGTGCAGGCACCTCCTCTTGAGGGCGTCGCTCAGTTCCCGCGAGTTGTTGCTGGTAAGTATTACCATAGGGATGTGCCTCGCCTTCAGGGTGGAGAGCTCGGGTATGCTCACCTGGAAGTCGGAAAGTATCTCCAGGAGGAAGGCCTCGAACTCGGGGTCGGACTTATCCACCTCGTCGATGAGCAGAAGGGCCGGCTTCTCGGAGAGGATGGCGCGCAGGAGCGGCCGCGGGACGATGAACTTCTGGGAGAAGAAGACCTCGTCCTGCCTGGCCACCCGCTCCACGGCCTCGGCCAGGTCGCGGGCCCCGGCCAGCTCCTCGGCCAGGACGTCCTTGAGTATCTGGGTGTAGAGGAGCTGCTTGGCGTACTCCCACTCGTATAAGGACTTGGACTCGTCCAGGCCCTCGTAACACTGCAGGCGTATGAACTCCCGTCCCAGGGCGGCGGCGGTCACCTTGCCCAGGTCGGTCTTGCCCACCCCGGCGGGGCCCTCCACCAGGACCGGCTTCTCCAGCCTCTCGGCCAGGAAGATGACCGTGGCGATCTCCTTGCTGCAGATGTACTTCTGTTCCGCAAGCTTCGTCCGCACTTCCTCGATGCTCTCGAACATGCCGTTTACACTTCCTCTCTGATTCTGCGCCTCATCAAGCTCCAAACTCGCCTGCAAACTGCGTCCCGGCGCTTCTTCCCTCCGTGCCTCACGATGCTTCCTGCTCCACCGGCCCTTCAAGGCAGGTCCAAAGCGAGCGGGTCCGTTCGTTTTCCCGCTCCACCTCGCGATCCGCACACCTCATCCATCATCCAGGCCGTACATCCCGGCCAGCTCCCGGTACAACCTCTCCCCGATCTCCAGCCCCCGAGCGATGAAGTCCGGCCCGTACTGCCTTCCCGTTGGGGTGCGGAAGGTGTCCGCTATGCGCATGATCCCCTCCATGCCGGTCCGGAAATGCCGGAGCAGGGCCGCAATTGGGATACCGGTCGGGCCCACCATGGACCACAGGGTCTCGGTGAAGTTGTCCGGCCCCCACCGGAACTTGTCCGCGTCGTAAAGGGCGTCGGAGAGTATCTGGAGGTCCGGGTCCTCGAGGGGTTCCTCCGGCCGGAAGGCCTCGTGGTTGCGGATGGCCTGGACCACCGCCTGCCTCTCATCCCGCTGCAGGCCGAGACGGAGCAGGATGCGCCCCGCCTCCTCGGCGCCCTTTCGGGCATGGTCCCTCTCCTCCCTCCTTATGTCGTGCAGGAGCCCGGCAAGGTGCGCCAGAAGGAGGTACCTCTCCCTCCTTGCCTCTCCCCGCGAGAATCCGGTCTCGATGAGCACCAGGGCCCCGGCGTCCACCGCCACCTTGACCACGTGGGCTACCCCGTGACCCAGCCTCTCTCCTCTCTCCTCCACCAGGGAGAGGACCGTGCGGGCCGTGGGGTGAGCCTCAAGCGCCAGGCGAGAGGCCTCCACCTCTTCGCTCTTATCGACATAAAAGCGAGGAGGGTCAACCTCGCGGGCGATGCGCAGGGATATCTCCCTGGCCTCACGGTACTCTTCGGGCAGCAATTCGCGGGCCTTTCCCGTCCTTCAACTCCTCTTTCGCGGTTAATCCGTCGAAATTCCTGTGGGCCACGGGCCCACGGCCTCATTCACGCCGTTCCGCCTCTCGGGCCCACTTCCCCCCCGGCGGCGGATCGGCTGAAGACGCCTCAAGCAAATTTTATCCCAAACGAAGGGAAACCGCCGTGACCGGACCCATGCGGAGTACCCGGAAAAGACTCCTCGCGCGCAGCGCTTGACGGGAAACCGTTTCCGGAGAGCCCGGGAGCGAAATCGAGTACCGCTCTCTCTCCCGCATGCCATGGGCAGACTCCGTGACGACCGGCCTGCGGAAGGACGGAAAAGGAAGTGCGTTCTTCAAGCCGGGAAGGTCATTCTCGGGCTAGAGGCAGAGTGTGGCTCAACGGCTCTCACCCGCCACATTCCGTGGCGACGACGGCCAAGGATACGGCCACCTTGTCGAGGTAAAGGATATGCGCCGGGGCTCCTCAGGCAGAGTTCCCTCTTTGCGCCTGGCCCTGCCCAACAAACGACTCGGACTCGCCGAAATCGGGTGCGTGTTGGACGCTTGAGCCGCGGAGGCATGTGGGCTTGATCGGAGGTCAGTCGGGATGCCGGGTTTCCGAGTCTTTTCCGGGGATCGCGAGGTGGTTTTCCTCGCTTCCCGGTGCCATTGCGATTACGGCATCGCTTTCCGGAGGCGAAGGAGCCGACCCTTCTCCCTCCGGCATGGGCTCCGGGCCTTGCGTCAGGCGCATGCGCCTCGTCCTCCCGGCAAGCGAGCCCAGGGGAAGGGTGAGGAACCCCAGGTTCCCAGCCAGCGCCCAGAAGGCCAGGGCGGCCCCGGCCACAGGCCCCCACCCGGCCGCCGTGGCCCATAGGGTGAAGCCGAGGCCCGGCCCACAGGCCGTGAGGGCCAGAAGGGCGGCGCGGCGGCGCAGCTTGTGCAGCCGGGAAGAGGCCTCCTCCGGCAAAAGGAGTGCTCCAGGCGGATTGTCCTTCCTCCTGAGATACCGGGAAAGGATGACCAGGAGCGAGCCGTCGGGGATATGCCCGACAAGCTGCATGACCGCCCCCACCATGGTCACGTTGATGAGGGTGACCATCCCTAAGAGCATCGCCCAGGCAACCATGTTGTTATATTATCAAAGGGAACTCATTGAACTACCCATCGCACAGCGGCGGCCAAAGGCGCCGGGGGAGCGTGAAGCTAACGGCTCACAGCGCGAACGTCCCGATCTGCAGCGCTTCCCGGAAGAGACAAGCATGGAGGCGGCGCGATGGTCGGCCGACAAGCAAGGGGCACCACCGCGGAGAAAAGGAGGGGGGTCGAAAGAAGGGCGGTGCGATCCTGGGGCGAGGTCGTTTCCAAACCATGACCGGAAAGGAGAAGCAAGAGCGGCAAGCACGAGGCGGTTGTCTGCTCGGTGACCGAAAAGTGACCGAGAAGAGATGTTGAACGACTATTTCTCCATCCTGGGCGGGGAGAGGCCGGCGCGCCACTGGGTGAGCAGCCGTATCCCCGCGGGCCACGAGTGCCTTGACGAACTCCCCGACGAGGAGCTGTGGCTGCTGCACGAGCGGGGCATGGAGGCTTTCCGCCGCGCCTGGGAGGACAGGGCCTGGCCGGGCGAAGCGGCCTCTCCCTCCCTCCTGGACCTGAAGGCAGCCCTAGCCCGCCGCATGCTGCGGGACTGCCACATGTGCGAGAGGAGGTGCGGCGTGGACCGCGCCGCCGGGCAGAGGGGGTTCTGCGGCGTGGGGGCCACCTCCCGCGTAGCTTCCATATTCTTACATTTCGGCGAGGAGCCTGAGCTGGTGCCGTCCCACACCGTCTTCTTCTCCGGATGCACTTTCCGCTGTATCTACTGCCAGAACTGGGACATCGCCATGGACGCACGGACCGGTAGCCCCGCCGACCCCTCGTATCTGGCCTCCGCCCTCGTACAGGGCATGCGGCAGGGTTCGCGCAACGCCAACTTCGTGGGGGGCAACCCGGACCCCAACCTGCACACCATCCTGGAGACCATCATCGTGTTGGGAGAGGACGGCAAGAACCTCCCCATGGTCTGGAACTCCAACATGTACACCTCCCTGGAGGCCATGCGGCTCCTGGAGGGCGTGATGGACATCTACCTCGCGGATTTCCGGTACGGTAACGACGATTGCGCCAGGAAGTATTCCGACGTTGAGCGATACTTCGAGGTGGTGAGCCGGAACTTCTCCATCGCCCACCGCCAGGGGGAGATCATGCTCCGCCAGCTCCTCCTCCCCGGACACCTGCGCTGCTGCACGGAGAGGATAATGCAATGGGTGGCGGAGAACATGCCGGACGTCTATTTCAACCTGATGTTCCAGTACCGCCCCGAATACCGGGCCTCCCTCTACCCGGAGATGAACCGGCGCCCCTCCGGTGAGGAGAAACGCGAGGCGGTGGCCATCGCCTCCCGCCTGGGCATAGCCCTCTGTTAAAGTTCCTCCCTTGTCGCCATCCCCCAAAGCCGAGAGCCGGCTCCTAAACCCCTTCGAGGGCGCCGGCAAACTAATACGCCAACCCTCCCGGGATAACGGGTTCGCCGTCCGTTTCGGGAGAAGAGCACAATCCATCTCATTCCCCACGCACGAAGCCCGCAGATTCGCGTCAGGAGGGGCCGTGGCTTCTCCTCCAGAGTTTGCGGATTGATTCATGCCTGGACACGCAGCCTCGCGCATCTTCACAAGGCGCGGCGCGATCCCAGGGGGCATAGGGTTCGGGGTCTCAGGCGGTGGCCTCGGGTATGGTAATTCCTTCCTTTTCCAGGGCCGCCTTCACCGCGGAGATGGCCCGGGACTTGACCTGAAGCGGGTCGCAGGTCGTGGGATCCAGCCAGAAGAAGACCCGCAGCTCCACGGAGTTTTCCCCCAGGCCCTCGAGGACCACCAGCGGAGGGGGTTCGTCGAGGACGCCGTCAAGCGCTCGCAGGGCCTTCTCCGCCACCGCGGCTGCCCGGGTGAGGTCGGCGGCGTAAGCCACTCCCACTTTAAAATCCAGGCGGCGTCTCCGGTTCACGGTGCTGTTGATGACCACCCCGGAGAATAGAGAGCGGTTGGGCACGAACACCTTGCGCCCGTCGAACATGCGGATGACCGTGTCCCTCACCCGCACGTCCTCGACCACGCCCTCCACGTCCCCGAAGCGCACCCCGTCCCCGATGACGAAGGGGCGCTGCAGGATGATGGTGATCCCGGCGATGAAGTTCTCGATGACGTCCTTGAGGGCGAAACCTATCCCTACGCTGACCAACCCGAGGGAGGCCACCAGGGCTCCGGGGTTCACGCCCATCACTCCCAGGGCCACCAGGACGCCCAGGGCCAGGATGCCCGTGAAGGCCAAGCGGGAGACGACCCGCGCCGCGTGTTCGCTGGCCCGGACTTTCATGATGGAATGGGATACCAGAAAGCGCACCGCGCGGGCCAGGAGGTAGAAGAAGAGCAAGACCACAAGCCCCACCGCGAGGGAGGGGAGCCGGGACATGAAACCCTCCCACAGATCCCGGAAGGCGTCCAAGACAACGTTGGCGGTCATCATCAAGGCCTCACCTTGTTTGAGGTGGCGTCTCCCGTTCCCTGCCCGGCACCTTCCCCTTCACTTCCCTCCGCCTGCCGAGGGACCAGACCCTTAAGCCACTCCTGCATGTCCTGGGGGAGGTTCCGTTCCACCCACGACCAATCGGGGTAACCGTCGCGCACGTAGGCGTATACGTTATCGCCGCCACCCTGCACCAGCTCCTGGAGGGTGTTCCTGAGGCCGTCCTGGGCCCTTATGAAGTCGGTCTGATTCTCCCGCATGTTGGCCTCGCTGTTCTTGACCAGTATCAGCACCTCATCCGCGCCCTTCACCGCCTTGGCCGCGGTGAACGACCTGCGATAGCCGGGAAGCAGGATGGCCACGATGACGATGGCCACCACAATGACCGTGACCACATTGACCACCAGGGCGGCGATGAGGCTCACTTTGCGCCTCTTCTTCTCCGGACGTGCCCTCTCCCTGCGGGGTACCGGGGCCGCGGCTCCCTCCGGCAAAGCTCCCTCCGGCGGACCCGGAGGCCTTCCCTGCTCGCCACTATGATTCATTGCTCTCACCTCCGTCGCATAATCCTTCTTTAGGATAGCCGAAAACCCTGCAACGTTCCCGCCGGCGGCCTTTAAGGGCGGGGTCCCATCCCCAACCGTCGGGGTTCCGGGTCTGGACCTCCGACGGTAACCGCATCTTCGCAGGTACGCCTTTACCGAATGCCCCCCGCTTCTTTACAGGGATTTAACAAATCGGGAATAACCTTGAGCTATGGAGCATCGAACCATAACCCGGCGACCGTCCTCCGAACCCGTGGAGCAGCCTCGCCGCCGAAGGTCTCCGGAAGGGATGTGGGCACCCCTTTCCGGCGCATGGACGTCGTAAACGAGGAAAGGGGTGCGGGCGACCCGCGGCACGTGCCGCCTGGTGTTCGATCACCGATTATCCGGAGGGCTTCAAGGCCGGTCCGGGGACCCCTCCTCCAAAGGGCCGGGGGGGAGGCGGAAAAAGAAATGAGTAACAGGGAAATATAATGTAAGGAAAAGGAGGAGATGGAGGAGGCGCGATAACCGGATGGGAACAGGAAAGAGGGCGCATATCGAACCTTCGCAAGCGGAGAGGCTCCGGTTCTTCCGTCCGGACGGATACATCGGTCCGTATACGGAGGCGAAAACCGGCAAGGAAGCAGAAGTCCATCCCCTAAACGGCACGGGAAAAAGGGGTTTCAAACCGAAAGGTTCGACAACCCCCCTCACAAGCGTTTTTGCCGAGAGCACCTGCCCGTTGCGAAAGACCGGATGTGAGAGGCGGCGTGATATAAGGCAAATATTGCCAGTATAAGGAGTGATGATAAGGAGTGATGGAAATGAACGACGATTTCAGCGGAAACCGTGATTTCAACACCACGCCCCCTACGGTTACACCGCCGCCGCCCACGATGCCGCCGCCTCCTCCTACCATGCCGCCCCCGCCCGTGGAGCCAGCTCCGCTTTCACCTCTCCCGCCGCGCCCGGGAAAGAGGGCCGTTATGCGGACCGTGCTCCTCTCGGCCGCGGTATCCCTGGTGATAGCCCTGGCCGTGGTCTTTCTCCTGCCCCTCGCCTTCGGCGGTAACCCCGTGGACATCCTGCGCGGTAAGGGCGGCGTCACCCAGGTGCAGGAAGTGAGGACGGTGGAGGAACGGGTGGTCAAGGGAGGACAGGAAGCGGTGGTGGAGGTGGCACAGCGCATCCTCCCCTCCGTGGTGAACATTGAGGTCCAGTACGGGGCCACCCAGGCCGGCGTGGGCTCCGGCTTCATATGGCGCTCCGACGGCTACATAGTCACCAACAATCACGTGGTCGAGAAGGCCACGAAGGTGATGGTCTCACTGCGCGACGGATCCACCTACGAGGCCAAGATAGTGGGCACCGACCCGGATACCGACCTCGCGGTGATCAAGATAAACGCCTCCGACCTCCCAGCGGCCCCGCTGGGAACCTCCTCGGATCTCGTGGTGGGAGAGCTGGCGGTGGCCGTGGGCAGCCCGGAGGGATTCGAGGGAAGCGTGACCTCCGGAATAATCAGCGCCCTGAACCGCAACATCACCGTGGGGAACATCACGCTCCTGGACGTCATCCAGACCGACGCGGCCATCAACCCCGGCAACTCCGGGGGCCCGCTTTGCAACAGCACGGGGCAGGTCATAGGCATAAACACTGCCATCTATTCCCAGACGGCCAGCGGGGGTTACGATGGGTTGGGATTCGCCATAGCCATCGACAACGCCAAGCCCATCATCGAGGAGCTCATCTCCAAGGGACGCGTTGTCCATCCCTGGCTGGGTTTCATGGGCAGCACCCTGGACCCGGATATCTCCCGCATCTACGACCTCCCGGTGGACAAAGGGGCCATCGTGCGCCGCGTGCTGCCCAACACACCGGCGGAGAAGGCCGGGCTCCTCTCGGGAGACATCATCGTTTCCATAGACGGCAAGGCCGTGGATTCCATGGACGCGGTGATGCTCGAGATCCGCAGGCACCAGGTAGGTGACGAAGTGACCATAGAGTTTTACCGGGGCAGGGAGAAGAAGGTCACCAAGGCAGTGTTGGAGGAAAAGCCGGTATCCTTCTGAGGGGAGCGCTTTCCCGCACCCCTTTATCGAGGCCCTCGAGAGCCGCTCCCGGTGGAAAAGCATCCGCACGGGAGACCTCGGCTCTCGAGGGCTTTCGCTCGACGGGGGAAAACCGCATCCCCTCTTCACAATTTCTTAACATAAAACCCTTACCCTGTATTCGGGGAATCGCGCGGAGGAGGGCGGGAGAGCGACTCTCGGCGGTGACTCGGCTCCGCGAGCGCGATTCGTCGCCGACTCCCGCGAGGCATCTCCCGAACCTGAGGCGCACAGCAGCGCCTTGAGGAGGCGTCGCGGCCGACGCGGCCGCGCGACGGGTTCTTCCAGAGGTGAAGACGAGGTGGCCAAGAAAGAGCTCATCCTGGTGGCTGACGACGAGAGGGAGATCGCGAGCGTCGTCCGGGCCTACCTGGAGAAGGAGGGTTATACCACCCTCACGGCCCACGACGGGGAGACCGCTCTCCGAATGTGGCACGAGCACCGCCCCTCCCTGTTGGTCCTGGATGTCATCATGCCCGGCCTCGACGGATACTCCATCTGCCGCGAGGTGAGGAAGTCTTCCGATGTCCCCATCGTCATCCTCTCCGCGAAGGCGGAAGAGGAGGATAAGCTGCTGGGACTGGAGCTCGGAGCGGACGACTACGTGGTCAAGCCCTTCAGCCCCCGGGAGCTGGTGGCCAGGATTCGGGCCATCCTCAGGAGGCGCGGATGTGAGACGGAACGGGACGCGATCTCCGCGGGACCCCTTGTGGTGGAGCCAAAGGCACGGACGGCCCGGGTTTGGGACAGGGAGATCGCCCTCACCCCCAGGGAATTCGACATCCTGGCGGCCCTCGCCTCGCATCCGGAGAAGGTGTTCACCCGCGAGGAGTTATTGGCGGCCATTCTGGAGGATGCCACCTCGAGTTATGACCGCAACGTGGACACCCATATAAAGAACCTCCGGAGGAAACTGAAGGAGGCGGCGGAGGGCTGGGCGTTCATCGAGACGGTATACGGGGTCGGCTACCGCTTCCGTGCCGGAAAAGAGAAAGAAGGCTGATCGCCGGACATCTTCCGCCGGACGCACGGGTCAAAGGGCTTGAAAAAAGGGTGCTGAAGGCCGCTTACGGATGGTCGTTTATCGAGAGGGCTTATGGGATCGGCCGCCGACCGAAGAGGTCGGGAGAACGCTGAGGGCACCGTCGCTCAATCCTTGGCCGCATCGAGGGCCATGAGCCTGGCGCCGCAAGGTGAGGAAATCTTTACAATCCATTCCCCTTTCCGCCATAAATCCTTAACTTCTCCGTCAGATCATCTTCTCCAGTGAAAGCCATCCGCCACGAGATGCCGGGAGGTGAAAATGAAGAGCGCATGTTTGTCCAGGGCGGCGCTCGCGACTGCGACGCTCACCGTAGCCCTTCTGGCCGCTGCCTCCTGCGCCGGCGGGGGCAGCGAGAAATCCACATCGACGGAGACCAAACTTCCGCCTGGATTGGCGGGCACGGACTCCACCGGCATTGCCGGCTCATCCTACGAAGCGGGGAGCGCTGCCGGCGATAACACTCTCCGCGCGGGAACCTCAGACGAGGAGGAAACGGGTTCCGGGAACGCCTCCGCAGGAACCTCGACCGTGACCAAGTCGGTAACCCTCGACGGTGTGGAGTTCACGGTGGTGGCGGCCAAGCGGCAGGACGACAACAAGCTGGTCGCCTCATCCGGCACGCGGGAGGTGAGCGGGGATTTTCTGGAGGTGGAGTTAAAAATCAGGAACGGCGGGGACTCCCTGGCCAGCCTGTCCCGCTTTTCCTTTCGCCTCTGGAATCCCCACATCAACGCCGCATCCTACGACGATTATTACGGCAATGTGACCACCTACGGGGGTTATGTTTCCAAGAACATCATCTCCGCGGCGCTGCTCGACTACGCTTCCCTGCAGAAAGTGACCGCCACTCTCAGAATCGGGGAGGAGCTGGGCGACGTCTTCCTCTTCTTCGACCTCAATCCCCTGAGCGTATCCAGGAACGATGGTTTCACCAAGGAAGGCTCCAACCTGGTCATCTACGACACGGAAAGCGGCGAGAAGGTGGAGGTAAACCTGGCCGGTTTCCCGGACTGAGAGCGGAAGGGCGGTGACGAAATGCGTACCCGAAGATCGATGGCCACGGTTCGGGAAGCAGGTCCTTCAGCCGACAAAGAAGGGCGGTGAGAGAATGCGTTCCGTAAAAAGAGGACTCCGGAGCTTCATTCGCCACCCCCTGGCCAGCCTGGCGGTCATCCTCCTCCTTTTCGTGTGCCTGACCTTATCCCTCTCCATGCTTGCGGTCAGGATGGCCGCCGATTCCCAGGTGGAGGAAGTAAAGGGGAGCGTGGGAAACTACGCCGAGCTAAGGGTGAGCTCGCAATACCAGATGGAGGTCTTCCAGCAACAGAGACAGCAGGACCCGGCCAAACGCCAGGCCGAGGCGCGCAAGATGTCCGAGGAGGAAGTGCTGGCGGAGCGGGCGCAACTCATGGTGCCCGAGGAACTGGTGGACGACTTCTCCAGGCAACCGGAAGTCGTCAGCTACGACAAGGTATTGGAGACCCGAGTCACCCTTCCGGAAATCGAGTCCGCCGAGCTGGCGAGCACCCTATCCCTGCGGGGTGGGCCGAGCTCGGGAGCCCTTTCCCCATCGGAGGGGAACTCCTTCTTCTTCGAGGGGAACACCGACGGGGCCTCGGCCTCCGATTTCCTGAGGGGGGCCAAGGTCCTCGCCGAGGGATCCTTCTACACTTACCAGGACTACCTGCAGGCCAACCCGGTGGTGCTGGTGGAGAAGACCCTGGCCGAGGAGAACGGCCTGGAGGTGGGCGACACAATCACCGCGGAGATAACCGGCGCGCAAGGGCGCGACTCCGAGATGGAGCTAACGGTCAAGGGCATCTACGAGACGGTGGAGGCCGAACAGGAGGGCGAGACCCGCGACCCCATGGCCTTCAACCCCGCGGGAAGCAAGTTCTACGCCCCTCTCTCCGTGGTCCAGATCCTTAACGGTACCCCCGGGTACGTGGAGCTCGGCTGTTATTACCTGGACAGCGCGGACAGCTCCGCCGCTCTGCAGCATAAATTCCAGGATATGGTAATAAATGGAACTGAAGGCGGTGAGAGGTACGAGCTGGCCACCGATTACTCGGACTTCGAGGCCATCTCCGAGCCGCTGCACAAGGTGGCCAGGACATCGCTCATCGGCCTGGTCGGCGCTCTCGCCGCCTGCGCCATGATAATCGTGCTGGCCATGGCCATCATCGTGGGAGGGCGCGCCAGGGAGCTCGGCGTGCTCAAGGCCATGGGAGCCACCCACCGCCAGGTCCTCCTGCAGTTCGCGGCGGAGATAACCTGCGTCTGCCTGGTGGCCGCCCTCCTGGCCATGGGGATGTCGGCGGTCATATCCCAGCGCCTCGGGGACTGGCTCCTCCGCGAGGACGCCCTCGCGACCTCGGAACAGGAAGCGCAGTCGGGACAGGGCATGCCCGTCATGGGTTTCATGGCCCGCAACCTGTACAAGGAAGGCGGCCGCTTCTCCCTGTCCGGGAGCGACAAACCGGAGGTGAAGCTGGAGGTGGTGTACCGAGGCGGCCTTCTCGCTTACGGAATCCTGATCCTTCTGGGCATAAGCCTGCTGGGAACGGCGGTTCCCGTGGTATGGATAAACCGGCTGAGGCCCGCCAGGGTACTGGCCATGGAGTGAGGTGATAAGAGATGGTGGCGGTGGAACAAGGGAACATGGCTGACCTTCTCGAGGTCAAAGAGGTGAGCAAGTCCTTCCGGGTTAAATCGGGTGAGGTGAGGGCGGTGGACGGGGTCAGCCTGCGAGCCCGCAAAGGGGAGGTCACCGTCATTCTGGGACCCTCGGGTTCCGGAAAGACCACCCTCCTCTACCTCATCGGGTCGCTGGAGAGGCCGGACGCTGGTGAGATAAATGCCTTCGGGGAGGACATCTGCCGTCCCGACGCCGACCTCATCGCTTACCGCAGAAAGAGAGTGGGGTTCGTGTTCCAGATGTTCAACCTCATCCCCTCCCTCACCGCTCTGGAGAACGTGACCCTTCCCATGGACCTGGACGGGGTACCGTCCGAGGAGCAGCGCGGCAGGGCCGAGAAGCTTTTGGCCGGGATGGGCATCGAAGGCCGCCTGCTGAGAGCTAGAGCCAGCCGCATGAGCGGCGGCGAGAAACAGCGCGTGGCCATCGCCCGGGCGCTGGCGAACGACCCCGACCTGATACTGGCCGACGAGCCCACCGGCAACCTGGATTCGGCCTCCGGCCGGGTGGTGGTGGACATCCTGGCCGGGCTGGCGCGCCGGGAAGGGAAATGCGTTCTCATCGTGACCCACGACGAGAGCATCCTGCGAGCGGCAGACTGGGCTTACCAGATGCGCGACGGGAAGCTCAGAGGCATCGAGGTGTGAGGGTTAGGAACGAAGAACACGACCCTGTCCGCCCAAGTGCCGGATTCTCGGGAGCGGCAGGGCCTGAAGGGAGGTGACGAAAGTGAGCCTGGAGAACGGAACTATGGGATCCTCCCTGCCGTCGGAGGAAAAGGCGACCTGTGGCCCTTCCGATACGGCAGGAGAGAAGGCCGCGGAGGAAGTCTCTCAGTTGTCCATGACGCCTACGCCGGAGACGGCCGGCGGCTCTGCCGCTCCGCCGCCGGTGGGAGGTGAACCCCGTGCCACAGGTGATGGACATCTCGGATGGTTCAGGCGCCACCGGGTGATGGCGGCTGTTCTTGCCGGGCTGGTGACCCTCGCCCTCCTCGGAGGGATGTTCGCCCTCGGCTACGCGGTGGGCAAACCGGACGGAGAAAGACCGGCCCCCGCGGGTCCCGTCCACGGGAGGCCCTGGACGGAGACTGGGCCCAACCATCCCTATCCTCGACTCAGGGAGAGGGGGGAAATCCCGAGAGAGAGGGTGGATCTCCTGAGGAGCTCCCGCAGGGAGCTCCTGGAGGTGGCGGCTTCCGAGCTGGGTATCTCCGTTGAGGACTTGGAAGAGCGGCTTGAGGAGGGGGCGAGCATCGCCGAGGTGGCGGAGGAGAAGGGGGTCTCCGCCGAGGACCTGGTGGACAGTTTGGCCTTCCGGATAAGGGAGATAGCCGACCGCTTGGCCTCGGAAGGGAAGATCAACGAATCCCGGGCGGAGGCCGTCAAGTCAAGGGCTGAAGCCCTGGCCTCTCTCTTCGTGCACGGCGGCCTCCAGGGTCTGCGAGGGCCCCTAAGAGAGTGAGCAGTAAATAGAGCTCTCCCCATGCACCCCTAAAAGATGCGGCCGTCCCGGCGACGGCCGCATCGCCTTTCCTGTCCCGGAAAGCCCACCCCTCATCGACATGATTGCGGGAGTTTAAAAGGAGGTGAAAAACCGCTCTCGCAGCTTCCGCCCAGAGGCGAGAACCCTGTTCGGCCATGGATGGCACTCTGGCCAAGGAGCCTGACACTCGGCCCCACGCATCTTTCGCTTGTCCCGAATGGAGTAACTAACATATAAATGGAGTGAAAACGGCGGTGACCGGTCGGGCGAGCTGTGGTTGAGAAGCCCTCTCGCCGGGTATATTCTCGCCCGCCGACAAGGTGAAAGGGTATCCGGCTTTCGCCGCCGGAGGCCGGCTGGGGCCGGAAACGGAAAGCGCCCTGCGGCACGCGGCCTGCCGCAGTTACGGGCGAAGGTATTTTCATCCAGAACAAGTTCCGGCTGCGAAAGGAGGCTCGCCATGAAAAAGCGATCGCTGCTCATCCTCGGGGCACTGGGTCTCGGCACGATGGTTCTTCAGGGAGGCGGCGAACGCACGGTGTCCATGCACCCCTATGACTGGCGGGGACCGCAGATAGGCGTGGTCCACAGGGAATATCGGAATCTCAAGCACGCGTTTCACCACTGGAAAGAGCTGGTAGGCCTGGGGCTCATGACGTTGGCGGACATCTACCTGCGCCATGCCATATCCCCCGCTTTTCGCGAGCGGATAATGATCGTCACTGCGACTTGCAACGACTGCCACTGGTGAATGCGGGCGCACAGCGCGTTCGGTCGGAACGCCGGCCTGTCCCTGGAGGAGATACGACGCCTGCGCAAGCTGGAGCTCGACGAGTTCGAGGACCGCGAATACGTGGCCCTGAAATGGGTGCGGGACTTCCTGACCCGTCCGGACGGCGTTCCGGAGGATGTGGAAGAGCGTTTTGCTTCCGCCTTCACCCCCAGCGAGCAGCTGTACGTCAAGACGGCGATGAAGTGCATGTTCTGCATAAACCTGCTTATGAACGCCATCCAAAGGAGTAAGTACGGTGTCCGGCTGCTCTCCATTCTGGAAAAACCCCTGGCGAGAGTCACGGGAGCGGGAAAGTCCGCCTCCCGGAAAAAGGCGCTCGCAGCATCCAGACCGGCGTAGAGAAGGACCGCGATCCACGCGGGGCTTAGGGAGAGCTTGGAGCGTCCCCTGGAATGTTCGAAGTGGGGAATCCAATCCCACGCCGGGCAATCCGGCGGGAGCTTGAGCCCTAGGGCGACACGGGGTTTAAAATAAACCCGCGTACGGTTGCACGTCTTCCCTCAAGATGCGACCCGTTAGGAATGGTTTAGATACGGGTGATGTCCTGACGCCTTCTTGAAGGCCACGGTCTCTGCCGCCTTGACCCGCCAACGGGGAAAGGCCGGCACAGGCAGGGGAGTCGGCGCGCCCGGCTTCGCTCGCACAGGGGAGGGTAGAGAATGGGCCGAGCGTCAGGAGGGCACGGCGGGTGAAGACCACGCGGGACTTCTTGAGCGCGCCGCAGCAAAGGGACAGCGGGAAGCCGTCGCCAGAAGAGCGGGAAGGAGAGATGGCTTGATAGTCAAGGAACTGCGGGAACTCATAGAGCGGGCCTTGGAGGACGCCGCGGAGGCGGGGGAGATCCCGGCTCCGGAGGGAGTGGACTTCGTGCTCGAACGCCCTCGCCACAAGGCACACGGGGACTGGGCGAGCAACGTGGCCATGGTCCTGGCCAGCCGGGCGGGACGAAATCCCCGGGAGATCGCCACCGCCCTCGTCCGCCGCCTGGAGGAAAGCGGCTGCTCAGCCGGTGACGGGAGGGAATATCCCCTCCTCAGCGCCGTCGAGGTGGCGGGCCCGGGCTTCATCAACTTCACGCTGGACCGGGACCGGGTGCTGCGCGAGCTCACGCGCGTGGCTTCGGAAGGAGCGTCCTACGGCCGCTGGGACCTGGGGGGAGGGCTCCGCGTCCTGGTGGAGTTCGTCTCCGCCAATCCGGTGGGCCCGCTGCACGTGGGTCACGGGCGCTGGGCGGCCCTCGGCGATGCCCTGTGCAACCTCCTGGAAGCGGTCGGCTACGACGTGGACCGCGAGTTCTACCTCAACGACCACGGGACCCAGATGGAGGTCTTCGCCGCTTCCGTCGAGGCCCGCTACCTCGAACTGGCAGGCAAGGAAGTGGAGTTCCCGGCCGAGGGATATCACGGCTCTTACGTGCGGGACATCGCCCGCGCTCTCCTCGAGGAGGACGGCGGGAGGCTGGTGGACGCGCCCCCGGAGGAGAGGAGGGCCGAGCTGGGAGAGAGGGCTTACCGCCTGATGCTCCGGAGGATAAGGGAATCGCTGGATTCCTTCGGGGTGCGCTTCGACAACTGGTTCAGCGAGAGGGAACTGCACAGAAGCGGTGCGGTTCTGGAGGAGGTCAGGAAACTCCAGGAAGAGGGGCTGGCCTACGAGAAGGACGGCGCGATCTGGATGGCCACCTCCCGCTTCGGGGACGACAAAGACAGGGTGCTCCTGCGCCGCAACGGGGCGCCCACCTACTTCGCCGCCGACATCGCCTACCACCTGAACAAGCTCGCCAGGGGTTACCGACACCTCATCAACATCTGGGGAGCCGACCACCACGGCTACGTGCGCCGCATGCAGGCCGCCCTGGAGGCCAAGGGCCATCCCGGCGTCCTGGAGGTCATACTGGGGCAGCTGGTCAACCTCAAGCGTGGGGGAGAGCCGGTGCGCATGTCCAAGCGCACAGGGGAGATGGTCACCTTCGACGAGTTGGTGGAAGAAGTTGGTAAAGACGTGGCCCGCTACATCTTCCTCACCCGCAGCCAGGACACGGCGCTGGACTTCGACATCCAGCTGGCCGTCCAGGAGAGCATGGAGAACCCAGTCTACTACGTGCAGTATGCCCACGCCCGCATCTGCAGCATACTGCGTTACGGGCTGGGAAAAGGGGTGGAGATGGGCGAGGAGATACCCGACCTCGCCACCCTGCGCCGGCTGGGCGAGGAGGAGGAGATGGACCTGGCCCTGAAGATATTCGAGTTCGAGGAGCTGATCCGCGACGCCGCCCTGGACCGCGCACCCCACCGCCTGACCCGCTACCTGGAGGAGCTGGCGGCCGCCTTCCACCTCTTTTACAACCGCCACCGGGTGATAAGCGACGACGCCGAGCTCACCGCGGCCCGTCTCTTCCTGGTCCGCTGCACGCTGCAGGTGCTGCGCAACGGCCTCTCCATACTGGGGGTCTCCGCCCCGGAGAGCATGTGAGACACTGAAGTTTCACAACCTCTCCAGGAGCCAGACGACGGCCCGGTCCATGGCCTCCGCGTGGTGCCTCAGCTTATGGCCTCCCCCGGGGACGATGAACATCTCCTTCGGCTCCCTGGCCGCCTCGTAGAGGAGGTGGGCCTCCCGCACGGGAACCGTCTCGTCCGCGTCTCCATGGACGATGAGCAGGGGCGTCGGGGATATCCGGTGCACCTCCCTCACCGGGCGGCAGGCATGCATCCCCTCGTAATATTCGTCCTCAGAAGGAGGGAAGGCGGGATCCCTTATAATGCCGATACGCCTGGCGTGGGCGATAAAGCCCCCTATACCCTCGCGGGTGATGAGGTGGGCGAAATCCGCCGGGGAGGAGACGGAGACCAGGGCCCGCAGGCCCGGACGCCGCGCCGCGCACACGATGCTCACCGCGGCCCCTCCGCTGAAGCCCATCAGGGCCATGCGGTCCGGAAGACATCCCTCGAAGGCGCCACGTCCCGAGCCGGCCTCCTCGAGTATGATGGTAAGGTCTTCCATCCAGCCGGGGAGGGAGAAATCGCCCCCCGAATCGCCGGTGCCCCGGAAGTTGAAGATGCAAGCCGCCACGCCCCTCTCCAGAAAACGCTCCGCCAGGCCCTCGTAGCCGGGGTCGCCGGGCACGGCCGGATCCCCGCTGGGTATGCCGTGGCAGAAGATCACCAGGGGGACCCCTCCCCCTCCCAGGGGGTAGAGCACCTTGCCTCTGAGTTCCACGTCCGAGCAGTTGAGGACGAAATCCCTTGCCTCCATCTACGACTCTCCCTCCCGCATTCCGTCCGACGCCGGAGCGAACCCACACACCGAGCATTATACCCGCAAGATCCGCGGCGTTCCCCTCTACCCCCGCTCACGCAAGAGAGCGCCTTCTGCACGTGTCGCGGCCATGGATGTCCCGCGCTCCGTTAAAAGCCGCGCCCGTTCTCATGCCCCTGCCCCATCCCGTGAGCCGTGTCCGCTTTATCCCGCGAACGAAAGACCGGTCCGCGATGCAGGGTTCCGCAAGGAAAGGACGGTGTTCTCCCACAGGCACGGGCCTCCCTCCCGAAAAGCCCGGCGCCTCCCTCAGGTGACGAAGCGGGCGCGCCGGGAGAGGTAGAGGACCAGGGGCATGAGGTCCTCGCCCCGCAGCTGGCCCATCCCGCCCGCGGCGGCGCTCACCTCGTCGAACTCCCGCACCGCATCCCGCCTCACCGTTGGGGCGCGGAAGAGAACCGGGACCGGGTCCCCGCCGTGGATGACGCGCGGGTCGCGGGCGGTAGGGGTGGAATGGTCGCAGGCGACCACCGTGAGGACCTCGCGCGAGAAGAGGGTCTCCGCATGCGCGCTCAAGGCGCGATCCATAGCTTCGATGACCTCCGCCTTCCCTTGCGGGTCTCCGGCATGGGCAGCTTCGTCGGCATGCTTGGTATGGATGAAGGCGAACTCCCCGCCTTCCCGGAACCATTCCGACGCCGCGCCCAGCTTGGCATTCAGGTCGGACCCGGCCTCCGCGTCTCCCATGTAGACCACGCGCATGCCCAGGAAGATGCCCAGGCCCCGGAAACAAGGCGTGGAGACCACCGCCGCCGCCCGCATTCCGTATCTCCCCTCGAAGGAAAGCGGGGAGGCGGCCCGCGAGGGCCATTTCATTATCAGGCCCGCCTCCCAACCTTCCGGCTTGAGCCTTCTAGCCATCGCCCGTTCGGCTCTCTCCTCGAACTCGCGCAGGACGCGCACCGTGCGCGCCGTATCCTCGTCCCCCTCCCAGCCCGGTTCGGGCCCCAGCTCAGCGACGGGAAGGTAGTGCAGGAAGGGATCAGTGGGGAGGAGATGCGCCGACCCCTCCTTCACCACAGCCAGGAACTCGATGCCTCCGAGGTAATGGAGCTCCATTCCCTGCGGGGCGGATCGCCTCAATTCCTCCGCAACCCGGCGGCAGTACTCCGCCATGCCGGGGACCCCTTCATCCGCCACGTAGACCTTTCCCTCCCGCCGTACCACGGGCACCAGGTTGAACATGAACAGGGCATCGCCCGATGAGCAGGGGATTCCCTCGGAAAGGGCGTGGAAGTAAGCGCGCCCGGGATATTCTTCCGGGCGGTACCCGAACATCCTCCAGTGCGCCACCTCGCTGGAATGGCACACCCCGGGGCCCAGGGGATACATGAGGGCGCAGCACCCTTCCTCCGCCAGCCGGTCCAGGGTGGGAGTCCTCGCCGCCTGCAGCGGCGTCCTTCCTCCCAGCTCCGGATGGGTGACATCGGCCAGCCCGTCCAGGACCAGGAAAAGGACCTTCACCCTGTTCACCCTCCTTTCGAAGCGCGGTTTGGCAAACGGGAGCCTCCCCGGCCGCTTGCGCGCCGCCGTGCGACACCGGTAAGCGGGGCCCCCGGCGATGCGCCCTCCCTTTCCTCGAGACCGCGCAAACCGGAGAGATTCGACGCGCCGCCTTCCGACCGCCCGTCACCGGAGGCGGCACTCCCGGACGGCAGTCTGCCTGTGGGCCTCCGTATTACATGGGAATATTTACCATTACATCCCATACCGACCCCTGATAATCGGCACTTCCCTTCTCGACTGTTTCGGAGAGTATCCTCAACGTAACCGGGACCAGATATTCGTCCAAATAGGCGCGGACCCTTTCCGGGTCGGTCATGGTCCTTCCGTCCCGTGCCAGGTAATTCCCGGAGAGGACGCAGGAGGGCTGCCCCTCCCCCTCCTTCCACTCCCCCACCAGGGAGGTTATATCCCCCTCGTCGTCCACCCCGAGGAGAGGGAGCTCCAAGCGCACGCCGAAGGCCTCCGCCACCGTCGCATAGGCTTCCACAGCCTCCCGGGACTGGTTGATCTTCTCCCTCCCGGCGTGGCTCAGCCTCTCTCCTGCCACCAGTTTCCGCGCCCCTATCCTCCTGCAGAGGGGGATGCGCAGGGCATGGAGGTACATATGGCATCCCAGACAGACGTGCCATGGACCGTAGCGGAGCGAGAGCAGGGAGTTCACCCTCCCCACGGTAGCCCGCCACCAGAGCGGCGAGCCGTGGAGGACCGGCTTCTCTACCGCCACCCCCTCCGGCTCCAGCAGCCGCCTCAAGCGTTCGACGTTCCCCCAAAGGGAATCCAGGTCCCCGAACTCCGTCCCGGTAAAGGCTATGGAGGGGAGGACGCGGTTTATTCTGCCCGCCCTTGCCAGGGCCACCGCTGCGCCCACGCTGTCCCGGCCCGCCACCTCCACCACTGCGTCACAGGTTCCCAGCTCCGGCAGCCCTTCTCCGGGCATCAAGAGGTCCGCCTGGCGGAACATCCCGTATTCCTCCTCCACGACCCGTTGGTCCGACGTCTTCCATTATCCCCTCCTCTTATGAAAGACGAAACCACGCCCCTGCCCGGGTCGGGGGGAACGCGGCCCATTGACCTCCGTCGTTGCATCTCAACATCCCGGCCCCTAATCTCGATATTAGGAATTGGGGTCTCCGCCCGGAAGCGCCGCGGGAGGCGATGAATCGCCTTCCGGTCCGGAGAGCCGGGCGGTGATGCGGCCGTATAGAGACGGCCGGCTTATAGCCCCGAGGCGGGGAGGAATTCAATGGGAGAGAGGACGGCGGACGGGGGAAACGGTCCGGCAAGGGCTCTTGTGGACAACGTGCGCCGGGTGATCCGGGGCAAGGACGAGCAGGTCGTCCTGGCGGTGGTCGCCCTGCTCAGCGGCGGGCACCTGCTGGTGGAGGACGTCCCCGGGGTGGGCAAGACCATGCTGGCCCGCTCGCTGGCCTTGTCCATCCACGGCACCTACCGTCGCATACAGTTCACTCCCGACCTCCTCCCCTCCGACGTCACCGGCACGGTGATCTACAACCAGAAGACGTCGGACTTCGAGTTCAAGCCGGGACCCATATTCGCTAACGTAATCCTGGCCGACGAGATAAACCGGGCTACTCCTCGCACCCAGTCCAGTCTCCTCGAGGCCATGGATGAAGGCCAGGTCACCGCCGACGGCACCACCCATACCCTGCCCCGGCCCTTCTTCGTCATCGCCACTCAGAACCCCGTGGAATACCACGGGACATATCCCCTTCCCGAGGGCCAGCTGGACCGCTTCTGCATGAGCCTCACCATCGGCTACCCATCGGCGGAGGTGGAGCGGGAGATAGTGGAGGCCCAGCTCCTCGAGCATCCGGTGAACGCGCTGGGCCCCGTCCTGGAGGCCGGGGAAATACCCGTTCTGCAGAGGAGGGTCCGGGAGGTGACCGTACATCCCGACGTGCTATCCTACGCCGTGGAGCTGGTGCGGCTCACCCGTGAGGAGGAGGGGTTCCACCTGGGCTCCAGCCCCCGCGGCACCATATTCCTGGTACGGACGGCCCAGGCCAGGGCCTTCCTGGAGGGCCGCGATTTCGTCACCCCGGACGACGTGAAGGCACTGGCAGTCCCGGTGCTCGCCCACCGCGTCATTCCCGCCGCCCGTTCCCGTGCCCTCTCCGAAGCCCGTGCCCTCATCCAGGGGGTCCTGGAGCGCGTCCCGGTGCCCGTGCTTTAGGAGGTGGCGTTGTTTTCCGCGCGTTCCCTGATCGTGGTGGCTCTTTCCCTGGCCATGATCTTGATCGGGATAAACTCCCAATCGGGCTGGCTTTTCTGGCTGGCAGGCCTCCTCCTTGCGGCACTGCTGGTCTCCTGGCTGGAATCTCTCTTCCAAGTGCGCGGACTCGAGGCGGAGCGCCTCCACCCGCCGGGTGCCGTCGAGGGAGAGGACCTGGAGATAGAGATACGGGTGCGCAACGGCGGGCGTTTCGCACGCCATCTCCTGGCGGTCGTCGACGCGGATCCCTGTGAAGCGGATACGAGGTCGAGATTCGTCCTTAAAGCCAAACGCCGGAGCATAAGAGAGGCGCTTCGTGAAGCGCTTGCCGGAGATGTGGAGGCCGCTCACGACGACGGGTATCCCGGCGGAGCGGCGGTGCTTCTGCTCCCCCGCCTGCCCGGCGGAGAGGAAGAGGCCATAAGATACAGGAGGAGTGGACTGCGCCGGGGCATCTACCGCGACTGGCCACTCTACTTTTACTCCGAGGGGACTCTGGGGCTCTCCCGGCACTCCAGCCGGATAACCCCGGCATCCCGGCTGGAAGTCTATCCCCGCTACGCGGAGCTCGCCTCTTTCCCCTTCCTGGACGCCCTCCTTTACCCCTGGCGCGAACTCCTTCCGGCCACCACCCGGGGAGAGGGGCTGGACTTTTACGGGGTGCGCGAGTACCGGCCAGGCGATCCCCTGGGGCGGGTGCACTGGAAGACCACGGCCAGGCGCGGAGAACTGGTGGTCAGGGAGTTCGAGGCCGAGAGGAGCATCCGGCTGGTCGTCCTACTGGACAACCGCGGGAGTGACTCGGGAGGTTGGAAAGCCCGGGACCGACTGGACGCGCAGGCCCGCGTGGCGGCCACCGCTGCCGCCTACGCCTTTTCGGTGGGGTGCCCGGTGACTTTGGCCGCCTACCGAGGCCCCGTTCCCGTTGCCTACGAGGCACCGGGCCTTCGGGCGGCTCTCCGCTGGCTTGCGGCGCTGGAATCGGAGGGCGAGCCGGGACCAACGGAACAGCTGGAGGGTTTGCGTCACATGATATCCGGTGGCGCTCTCGTGTGCCAGATAGTCGCGGTAAGCTCTCTCCAGGACCTGCCGGCGGCATCCCGCATACCACAGGACCTCGGGGTGGTCTGGATTCTGGTCGAGGGACCGGATGGCAATAAATGGAATACCGGCATGGAGGACGGCGGCTCGCTGGAGCGCATCCTGCGCCACGGTTCCGTGGAGCTGCCCCCCTATGTCGAGGGTGTGGCCGTATGCGGCCGAGGAGATGACATAGCCAAATGTCTGGAAAATCCCTGCGTAACCTGCGCAGGCTTGCGGCGCCGAGGGATATAGAGGAATCCGGAGGGCTGCGCCTTGCCGTCTGGGCCTCGGTGTGCGTGTCCATCGCCGCCCTTGGCCTCCAGGAGGTGATCAATGCCTCGTTGGTCCTGGCATCCCTCCTCCTGATATCCGCGGGATCCCTTTTCAGCTGGTGGCGCCGCCACCGCTCCAACATCCCCGTCAAGCTGACCATCGCCGCCCTCACCCTGGTGGCCCTGGCTTCCTTCCTGCGCCGGTCCTACTTGCAGCCGTTTGACACCCGCGCGCCACTGGCCGAGCTGTTCCTGTGGGTACAGGTGCTGCACAGCTTCGATCTGCCGCGCCGCAGGGATCTGCTGCTCTCCTTGGTAAGCTCGTTCATCATCCTGGCTCTGGCCGCCTCCTACTCCCTCACCTCATCCTTCGCCTGGGTCGTGCTCCTCTGGCTGGCCTGTGCCGCTCCCTCGCTCTACTTCGCCCAGAGGTCCCGGCTTGCTTCCTTCTCCCGGAACGGCCATCTCAAGAGCCCTCCCAGGACGGTCTGGAGGGGAGTCTCCGCCACCCTCAGCCTGCTCTTGGTGTTCGTAGTGGTCGTGGGTCTTCTGGTGGGAGCCTTCATACCTCGTATCCCGGCCACCTACATCCGTTCCCTCCCCTTCTCCCTCCGGCGTCCCTGGTTCTCCTCCCAGGGCTATTCGGTGCGCAACCCGGGATACCCTCAGCTCCCCCTCCGCCCACCCGACCGTCCCCTGGAGGTCAACCCCGAAGCCTACTTCGGTTTCGGCACCTTCTTGGACCTGAGGGCAAGGGGCAAGCTTGTGGATCTCCCGGTGATGCTGGTGCGGGCCAGCGAACCCGCTTACTGGAGGGGATTGGCCTTCTCCGTCTACAACGGCTACTCCTGGGTCCTCCCCGAGGAGGAGCCGCCCAGGCTGGGCACTCCTTACCAGCCCTTCACCATACCCGCCCCGGAATGCCAGTCTCACCTGGCGAGAAAAACGATTCTGCAGACTTATTACCTTCAGAGCGACCAGCCCAACGTGATCTTCGCCGCCTATCGCCCGAGTCTGCTTTACTACCCGTCCGACTACGTCTACCACGATGAATCCGGCACCAGGAGCCCGTTCGAGCTCACGGAGGGTCTGGTCTACAGCGTGGTGTCCCACAGTATCGACATGAGCGAGGAAGAGATGGCTTCCCTCGGTGCTTTCGCCACAGGAGAGGCCATGCGGCCCTACCTCGAACTGCCGGAAATGCCTGAAAGGGTGAAGGAGCTGGTCAGGAAAATAATACCATCTGATGCCGGACCACTGGAACGCGTCAAGGCCATCGAGGACTTCCTCAAGAGCGAGTACGCCTATTCCCTCGACGTACCGCCTCTTCCTCCAGGCCAAGATGCCGTGGACCACTTCCTCTTCGAGACGCGCCGTGGTTACTGCGAGCACTTCGCCACCGCCCACGCCGTGTTGTGCCGCCTGGCGGGCGTCCCCTCCCGGGTGGTCACTGGATACGCCACCGGGGAATACAACCCGGTGACCGGCCTATACGAAGTGACCCTCGACGACGCCCACGCCTGGGTGGAGGTCTACCTGGCGGGAGTGGGCTGGGTGACCAGGGAGCCCACACCCGGTTTCTCCCTTCCCGAAAGCCGGGGCTCCTACGGCCTTTCGTGGGTCTTCCGCGACTTCTTCGCCTGGGTGGGCCGTACCCTGTCTTCACTCCTGCCCCCCTCCCTGCGCCCCGCCCTGAAGAGGGGGCTCTCCGCCCTCGGCGGTGGCCTGTCCTCCCTTGCCTCCGGCGTCCTTTACTCAGCGCGCAGTGCGCCGTGGCTTCCCTCAGTCCTTGCCCTGCTTCTCATGGCCGGGCTCATACTCAGGTTCCACCTGCGTAAACGGCGCGCGACCGCTTCGAACGCTCCCGCCCTGCATTCACTCATGGGCATTTTCCTGGAAGATGCCGGAAGGCTGGGGTATCCGCGTCCTCCGGGAAGCACGCTAAAGGAATATTTTTCCATGTTAAAGGAAGCAATCCCCGGACTGGACCTGGAGGCGGAACTCCTCCTGTACGAGAGGGCACGCTATGGAGGGCATCCTTTGGATGTCGGAGAGCTCCAACGTTTCCGCGAAGGGATGCTGCACGCCATGCATGCCCTGCGTTCTTCTTTAAGGCCCGCCTCTCGGTGGCTCAGGCACCGTTCGGCGGCAAAGCACCGCTGAAGCCCCGTGCTGGCCACGGCACCGGCGCACAACACTGGCCCCACCCCCCGAAGCCCCACTTTTCTCCTCCGTTTACTCCGTGAAGCAGAATCCGTCAAACCCGTTTCCCGCAAGCAGGAAGGGCGCCGGCGCGGAGGATGTTAAAGAGTGCGATCGTTTGCCCCGAAATCCGCCTGTAGCGCTTTCCGCACCAACCGAAAGACTTCTACCGCGGCAACTCCTCCTCCAGGTCCAGCTCCATCTCCTGGCTCAAGGCGCGCGGATTGTAGAGCGGGCGCTTGAAGAGATTCCGCATGTCCGTCCAGGGGGAGTCGCTCTCCGCAGACCTCTCGATTATCTCCCGGAAGCTGTTCACCTTGGCGTCCAGGTTGTCCACATGATGCAGGAGGATGGCCTCCAGGGTCTTGGGGCGCTTGGGTGATCCCCATTCCAGCTCGCCGTGGTGGCTGAGGACGGCGTGGCGCAGACGCATGGCCAGATCCTCGGGGAATCCCGGCATGGCGGCTACCCTCTCTCTTATCATCTGGTCGGAGAGCAGGAGGTGCCCCAGGAAACGACCGGCGTCGGTGAAGTCGATGGCCCTGTCGTATTCCAGCTCCTGTATCTTGCCTATGTCGTGGAGAGCGGCGGCGGTGATGAGCAAGTCGCGGTCCACCTCGGGATAGAGCTCACAGACCATGCGGCAGATGCGTACCGTGTTGGCGGTGTGTTCCAGCAGGCCCCCCAGATAAGGATGATGGTAATTCTTGGCGGCAGGGGCCCTGGTGAAGCGGCGCATGAAATCGGGGTCGTTGAGAAAACTGAGAAGCAGGCTCTTGAGGTGAAAGTTCCTTACTTCCTCTGCCGCCAGGCGCAACTCGCCCTCCAGCTCCGCGCGATCCGTCCCCACAACTCGGAGGAAGTCGGAGACGTCCACCTCCTCCTCGGCGCAGCGGCGCAGGGAGTTCACCACCACCTGGACCTGTTCGCGGTATCTCTCCACCCGTCCGCTCACGGCGACGTAATCCCTCTCGGCGAAGGCGTCCTTGTAGCGGAGGGCGTTGTCCCAGATCCGCGCCTCCACCTTTCCACTCTTGTCCGCCAGCTCCAGGGCCAGGTAAGGCGCTCCTGTCTTGGTCTTGCGCAGCTCCTTGCGCATGACCAGGAAAACGCTCTTTACCTCCTCCCCGGGTTCCAGCTCGCTCACCAGTTGCTTGGGCATCTCGTCCTCCCGTCCTCCAGCCCTTGCGGTCCGGCAATCCGGTCACCGAACGGCTCTCAATCGAAAATTTCTTCCTCTCACGTTTCTTTCCTGCCAACCCCCTATACGGGCGAGAAAAGATTCTCTCCTTCCCAACAGGCAGCCTTCGCCGCCGGAGCGCTCGGATGGCGATACATTTGATGTCCCTTCGACCTCATCTTTTCTTTATGGCATTAATTACTATCTATTCGTCCATGCACTACTCGCCGACCGAGCAATTAGAGCCGTTCAGCTCGGCAACATGCGGTTTATGGCCACGGTCTTCTTCTCACCCTTCTTAGAAAATGCTAACCGAGAGGGGTGACAAACGACTCCGGACCATGCGATGCCGCCTCGAAACCCGACTGAAACGGATGCCTTCCCTCACCGCCCCGAGGTATCAAGGCTCGAGTCCGAAGGGTTTCTTCCCCGGTGACCATTTCCGCAACCGCGAGGCCTCGCAGCGGGGACGGAGGCGCTCGAGAAACGATGCCTCCTATCCGTGGCCATGGGGGAGCGCGTTCTCACGGCGGCGCTTATTTCCTCCGGCGCCGCTGCATCCGAGGTTCACCGCGTTGCCCGCTGGCGGATACGGTGCACAACAAGGAGGTCGCGTGCCGCTGCCACCCGTCAGGTAAGGCGATCCAGTCCAGGAAAAATACGGTAAAAGAGCGGAAACGCGTCCCGCCGTCTCTTTACCCTCTGCAGCCGGGCACAGGGCCTTCAGGCGGGCCCAGACAGCGCCTCGGCGACTGTACTGCCACTTGTAATCACGAGAGGCGGATAGGAAAATTGAAAGACAGAAAAGAGAGGGTCGGCGACCGTTCACGTAAGGAGAGGCCAGGCAGGGCTTGAAGGGATGGCCGAGAAGGGTACCACCAGGGTCGCGTGGAATCCGGGCTGAAGGAAGGGTGATGAGATTGCGGTCCCACGGCTTTTCGCGACCCGTTCCCCTCTTGAACGGGGAGGGGAATCGGGTCATAAAATGCGTTTTTTTGGGGTTGGAACCCGGCGAAGGAGGGCCCCCTAAGCCGCATGCCCACGCCCACGATCGCGTCGTCGTGGTTCTCCACGGAACGCTCGTGCTGGAAATAGGAGGACATCCCCTGGAGGTGAAGGGGAGGGAGGCGGCCTTCATACTCGCCGGCACGCCTCACTCCATATGGAACCGGGGCGAGGAGGGAGCGGAGGCTCTTATCCTGGACTTGAAAAAGGGCTTCTCCGAAGGCTCTTCCGGGTCGCAGGCGAAGAAGAAACGGGATATCCACGAAAAAAAGGAGCGTATCCTGGAGCTCGTCTTCTCCTTCTGCGACCGCTACCTGGATTCGGAATACCGGGAGTTGTGCGGGAGGCTGGTGGAAAAGATGTCCCGCAAGAAGGAGGTTCCCTTCCTCTCCGGCAAACCCGAGGTCTGGGCGGCGGGCGTCATCCATGCCTTGGGAAGCATCAACCTGCTGTTCACCCCCTGGTTTGAGCCTCACGTGGCGGCATACGAGATCGCGGCCTTCTTCGGCATCTCCCACAGCTCCATGAACACGCGCTCCAGGCAGATAAGGGAGATGTTCGGCGAAAACCGGCTGGAACGCGAGTTCTCGACGTCGACAATGGCCACGATGTCCCGGCTGGCTAGCAACATCCTCAACCCCACGACTCCTCCCGAGGTCATCCCTCACATCCTAAGCCTGATGGAGAGCCGCCGAAGGGGATGGCAGGACGCTCTCGCCAAAGCGGGGTGGCAAAGGGAATATTCCAATGTTTACCAATTCCTCGTCTATCTAGTGGATAGCGAGCCGCTCATATGGAGGCGCATCCAGGTCCCGGGTGATTACTCCTTCTGGGATCTGCACGTCGCCGTTCAGGACGCCATGGGCTGGCTCGATTGCCACCTCCACATGTTCTCCATGCCGCGACCGGGCGGCAACGGCGTCGCACATATCGGGATACCCGACGAAGACGAATTGAGCCTGGACCCCAACGAGGAACCCTATACCGAGCTCGCGGGATGGGAAGAGAAGATCGCCGACTGGTTCACGCCCGATAATGCCCTCGCCTCTTACGAATACGATTTCGGAGACGGCTGGATCCACGGGATAGAACTGGAGGGGATACTGCCGCGGGACCCGGACGTGTTCTATCCCCGCTGCCTGGACGGCTCCGGGGCCTGCCCCCCAGAAGACTGCGGAGGGATACCCGGTTATTACCGGATGTTGCGCATCCTTGCCGACCCCAGCCACCCGAAACGTCAAGGTTACATAGAATGGCTGGGCAGCGACTTCGACCCTTTGGATTTCCGGCCGGAAGAAGTGGAGTTCGACGACCCGGCCTTGCGCTTCTTCATCGCCTTTTCCACATGACGGCGGTTTACGCGTAAAGGCAATCCGGAGAAAATGATCGTGACGGGCGTAATCGGGGTTTCGGTTTTCGGTTCACGACTCTCGGAAAGGAGTGAGGGATGCTCTGGGCCATAACCTCGAGGGACGAATTCGGCTTCGGTTATGCGGCGGGAAGGGAGCGGGAGGCCCTTTACCGGGCGGCGCTCTCCCGCACCGCCGTCTGGCTTAGAAGGTCGGGCGCGCAGCCCGGCCGCGTCCGGGAAACGGCGCGCCGCCACCTCGATCTCCTGGCTGACCGCTATCCGGCGCAGCGGGAGAGACTCACGGGGCTGGCCAGCGCCCTGGGGGTCGAGGCCGCCGAGGTGGCCGCGGCGGCGCTGACTCTGGCCTCGCTGCCCGGCACCGGGTGCACCAACTTCGCCGCCGTGCCTCCCGCCACGGGGGACGGCAAGGTGTACGTGTCCTGGAATTTCGACCTCTCCCCCCTCTTCCGCCTCCTCATGGGCCGCATTCCCCTTTACGTCAGGGACGTGGCCGGCGCCAAGCCCTACGTCTGTCTCGGCCTCCCGGTGCTCTTCGGCATCGGGGTGATGAACTCCGATGGGCTGTCCGCCTGCGTCAACTCGGTGGGCTCCATGGACGGCGGGGAAGGCCTCACCTTCTTCGAGCTCAACAACCTGGCCATGGAGACCCAGTCCACGGTGGACGGAGCGGTAGGCGTCTGGAGGGACAACCCCCGCGAGGTCCTGCCCGGTCTGGCCATGGCCATCCTCATGAACGCCAACTGCATCTTCGCCGACATGGGCGGGGACGCCGCGGTCATCGAATATTCCCACCGCTACATGGCCGTGGAGAAGGCCGCGGACCACGGGGGCGTGTTGGCCTCCGCCAACCATTACCAGTTCCTGGACCGCGAACTGGCCGGAGGCGCCGACCCGCGGAGGGAGAAGGTCATCGCGGGCTCCTTCGCGCGCCTAGCGCGCATGTGGGAACTTCTGGAAATGTTCCGGGGGAGGATAGACCGGGAGACGGCCCGCATAATAACCCGGGACCACGGCCTCAACTACTCCGCGCTGGCCGAGTTCGGCATGGACCGCAGCCCCTACGAGGAGCGCGTGGACGACGCCACCATCTGCTGCCATCCCTGGAATTTCTTCCGCCACCTGCGCCGGGGGGAGATCCTGGACGCCCTGGTGGAGATGAACATCGCCCGCACCCTCAACTCCATCATCATGGACCCCGGGCGATGCACCATATACATCACGCCCGGAAATCCGTGCCGCCACCAGTACGTTCCCGTCTGGGTGGGCGACGCTCTGCGCATGGAGTGGGCCGACCGGGCTCGGGAGGAGATCGACTATTCGCCGCAATGGAGACCGCGCACCCTGACCAAGAGAGGGGGCGTCTTCCGAAGGCCCCGCGCCACCAAGGCCAGCGACTGGGCGCGTTCCTTGGGGCTCAGGTTCTTCGGGGCCCTGGACCGCCTGATCTCAGCCGGATTGGTGGAGGAATGATCCCGAAGAGTCCGGGAGGCGGGAAGATGAAACCGGACCTGGAAGACCTCTACAGGAGGATGGCGCGCGCCAGGTTCTGCGAGGAGGCCCTGGCCGACCTCTGGGAACGGGGCTTGATCTCCGGGGAGATGCACCTGGGGGTGGGCGAGGAAGCGGTGGCGGCGGGTGTGGTGGCCCACCTGGTGGAGGGCGATGCCATGGCCCTGGATCACCGCTCCACGCCTCCCCTGGTGGCGCGGGGGATCGACCTCCTCCCCCTCTTCCTGGAGATGCTGGGGCATGAGGACGGCCTGTGCGGAGGGCGGGGAGGCCACATGCATCTCTTCTGCCGCGAGCTGCTCTCCGCCTCCTCGGGGATAGTGGGCTCCTCGGCGCCCCTGGGCGCCGGGTTCGCCGTCGCCGCCCAGTATCTCAAAGCCGGGCGGGTGGCGGTCTCCTTCTTCGGGGAAGGGGCCTGCAACCAGGGGATGCTCCTGGAGGCCCTGAACCTGGCCGCCGCGTGGAGACTCCCCCTGGTCCTGGTGTGCAAAGACAACCGCTGGGCCATCACCACCAGGTCCCGCTCGGTGACCGGCGGAAACCTGCTCCGCCGCGCGCGCTCCTTCGGCATCCCCGCCCGCCGGGTGGACGGAACCCGCGTGGACAAGGTATGGGAGGCGGCGGCCTGGGCGGTAGGCCGGGCCCGCGCCGGCCGTGGCCCCAGCTTCATCCTGGCCTCCTGCCCCAGGATGGAGGGGCACTTCCTGGGGGACCCCCTGCTGCGGGTCTTCCGGGAGCCGATTCGCCAGACTATGGAGATCGGGCCGCCCCTCATGCGGGCCCTCCTCTCTAAGCCCGTTTCCGCGGCCGCCTACCGGCTGCCTCGCCTGGGGACGATCGGCAGGACGCTCACCGTACTGGGCGCCGAAAGGTGCCTCCTGAAAAAGGACCCCCTCCGGCGGTCTGCATCCCTCCTGGGCGAGGAAGCGCGCCGCCGGATCGAGGGGGAGGCCCGGCGCGAGGTGGAGGAGGCGGTGGAACGCGCCCTGTGGGAGGCCGGAAGGGGGGGATCCCATGCCTGAGATGACCTTCGCTCAAGCCATAGACTTCGCCCTAGGGATGGCCATGGAACGCGACGAGCGGGTGATCACCTTCGGGGAGGACGTCACCATGCTGCGCCGCGAACTCTTCGTGCGTTTCGGCCCTAAAAGAGTGCGCCAGGCGCCCATAAGCGAGGCCGCCTTCCTCGCCGCGGGAGTGGGCGCGGCCATGGCCGGCCTGCGCCCGGTGGTGGAGATCATGATGGTGGACTTCATCGCCGTGGCCTTCGACGCCCTCCTCAACCAGGCCACGAAGATCAGGGCCTTCTCGGGAGGCAAGTGGAACGTTCCCCTGGTGGTACGGGCTTCCTGCGGCGGCGGCTACGGTGACGCGGGACAGCACGAGCAGTGCCTGTGGGGCCTTCTCTCCGGGATGCCCGGGATAGCCGTTGTCGTCCCCTCCAACCCCGCCGATGCCGCCGGGCTCATGCTCTCGGCCATAGAGAGCGAGGACCCGGTGGTCTTCCTGGAGCACAAGCTGCTCTCCGACTACTGGTTGGACTACCTCGGCGCCGGCGGCCGGAGCACGGTCTGCTTCGACGTCCCCGCGGCCGGGGCGAGGGGGGAGGTGCCCTCCCCACCCCTCCCGGTCCCCATCGGCAAGGCCAGAAAAGCGCGGGACGGCGGCGATATCTCCATCCTCAGCCTGGGCGTGAGCCTGCACCGCTGCCTGGAGGCCGCGGACATACTGGAAGATAATGGCATCAAAGCCGAGGTCGTCGACCTGCGCAGCGCCTGCCCGCTGGACCGCGAGCTCATCCTCTCCTCCGCCGCTCGCTCCGGCCGCGTCCTGGTGGTGGATGAGGACTACCTCGGGTACGGGCTCAGCGGGGAGGTGGCCGCGGTCCTGTCCGAGGCCGGGATCAAAGCGGACTTCGCCCGGGTGGGCCCTCGGGAGGTCATCCCCTACGCCCGCCGACTGGAGGACGAGGTCTTGCCCGACGTGCGCCGCATAAGGGAAGCCGCCCTGCGCCTCTGCGGACACGACGCCTGAGAGGAGGAAGGTGTTGACTCGGGATTCGGCGGCTCACTACCAGAAGGTCACCGCCCTGTGGAGAGAGTTCATGGGTGACCACTTCCACTTCGGTTATTTCCGCACCGGGGAGGAGAGCCTCTCTCAGGCCGCACTGGACATGGTGGAAGAGCTCCTCCGCCTGTGCGAGCTTGATGCGAACCACAGGGTACTGGACGTGGGCTGCGGAATAGGAGGGGCGGCCTTCTACATCCACGAGAGATACGGATGCGCCGTGGACGGCATCTCCAACAGCGAAGTGGGTGTGCGCATTGCCGAGGGGTCGAGCAGGGAACGGGGATGCGATGCGGTGAGGTTCAAGGTGGCCGATGCCCTGCGGAACGGCTTTCCCGATGAGACCTTCGACCTGGTGTGGATCATGGAGGCCTCTCACCCCATCGAGGACAAGGCGGCCTTATCCCGGGAGTGCTTCAGGGTCCTGAAGAAAGGCGGGAGGCTGGCCATGTGCGATCTCGTGCAATTGAGGACGCTGCCCTTCCGGGAAGGGTTGCGGAACATGGTCGTCAACCTGAGGGATTTCCTCTTCGCGCCCAAGGTGTGGGGGCCGGCCCATATAAGCACGCTGGGGAAGCTATGCGATATCCTCGTGGACACCGGTTTCACCGACCTGCGGGTGGTTAACGTGACGGACAAGGTCACCCCCACCCTGAAACACTGGCGAGAGAACGCCCTGCGTTTCCTGGAGCGCGCCGGGGAAAAGGCCTCCCGCCGTTACGCCGCCGACTTCGCCAGGGCCTGCACCAGCCTGGAGAAGGCCTTTCGCGACGGGGTCATGGGATACGGCATGATCTCGGCGCTCAAATAAGGGGCTTGCATCGGGCCGCTAGGTCCGCTCATATGCCAGCCCCTGGAAAATATCCGCAAGGCAAGGCAGGCCATAGCCATGCGCCCTACCGGAACGGGATGTAAGAGCCGCCGGCGGTATTGGAGGAAGAATAGCGGAAAAGTTGCACGTCGGGCGACGTTCTGGCCACCATCAGCACCTGCTTCCTGCCGATTGAGTAAACGTGGATCTGAGATCCGTCGCAACGGAACGGCTGGACGAATCCCTTGATGCGTCAGGCCAATCCCTTGGCGGAGATCAGGTTTTTCTCACGTCCAGGATCACCCTCAGGGGAGCGGTCTCGTAATGCAGGTAGCAGGGCAGTGGCCTCACCAGGTCCAGGACGAAGGTGATCTCTATGCTGCTCGGGCCCGTTGTATGGGTTATACGAGAGACGGGCAGATGGCCCAGGAAGACGCTGTCGCCCTCTTCCCGCAGCTGGTCGTCCGTCACCGACACGTTGGACACGAAGATGAACAGGCGGGTCCGATCCGGTGAGTAGTAACTCTGCGAGAGCGGCAGGCGGTCGGCGTTGCCGCCATCCGTCTTGCGTATCTCGAAGACGAAGCGGTAGTAATCGCCCTGGTCGGACCATCGGATGTCGGAGATGGTGAGGTCGGGATAACCGCCCGATCCGATGGTCTGGGTGTCGAAGCTGAAGGGCAGACCCCCGGCCTCGCGAGGGGGTCTTTCCTCCGGGCGTTCCCCGCCCTCCTCCGCCGCTTCCGGCCCTTCGCCGGTGGTCGTCCCCTCCACCCCCTCGGTGCCCTCCCCTGCCCTCTCCTCCAAGCTTTCCTCGGCGGTCACTTCCGCGGTCTCCGACCTTCCGCAGCTCACCCCCGCGAGCGCGCTCAGGCTCACAAGAAACAACACAGCAAGGATTACCATTAATCTCCTTTGAACATCCATTACCCCCACCTCCGTCCGACCGTGCCTGACAGCCTCCTCGCAACCCAGTGTCCTAGTGCTCGAGGCCAGCCCTCCTTCCCCTTCCGCGAGCACAAATCCCGTTTTTTAAGGTAAGAACACACGGCTCGGCGCGTCCGGGCTTCAACCCGCAATCGCGGGCACTCGCATTTTCACGGTCAAGGCGTCAAGAATCCCATGTGAACGACGAGCACGGTGTTTCCACGATAAACGCGCTTGACCCCGGAGGGCGGTGATCTCTCCTCTTGAAGAACTGCTTCCTATTTTTTCTCCCAACGGCGTCTTCGCGTTTCTAGCCGAGTTCGACGGAAGCTTGAAGGCGCTCCTGATTCACCTTTCTCGAATATAAGACCTTCTCAAGGCATGGTCAAATCCTCGAATGCAGCCCCTGCGGTTTTATCGACATCCTCCAGGTACTTCGCCGCACAGACAAGCGAGACACGCTGTCTAAGATCTGACCTGCAAGAGGTCGCCTCTCTCGTTCCGCAGACCTGCCCGCTTCGCGAGGATGAAATGTCGGTCTTTCGAACGTTCCCAAATCCTGAGGCGACCGCCGAAAGGCTACGGTATCCGGACGGGAAACGGGCATCGAGCTTCCGGCGCGCGTAAGGCGCCACGGAGAGCACGAGGTTTAAGATCCGAATCCGAACGGGAATACTTCTCTCGACACTTAAGGACCGTGAAAACCCATGTCTCTTTTGTCACGAGGAGGCACGCACGGCATGGACCTTAACGGACAAGCGAAAGCGGCAGGCGCGAGGGAACCGAGACGGTCGTCAACCGTCTATCACCTCTCCCTCCGCAAGAAGGACATCGTGGGCGCCAAATACGCCCTGCTCCCCGGCGACCCGGCCCGCGTGGAAGCCATCGCCTCCACCCCTCCCCTTGAGAGATGCCGCGAGCTGGCCTGGAAGCGCGAGTTCCGCACCTGGCTGTGTTATCTGGGAGGCACACCCTTGCTGGTGACCTCGACGGGCATCGGGGGACCTTCGACCTCCATCGCCGTCGAGGAGCTGGCCCGGCTGGGCGTGGAGACGTTCATCCGCGTGGGCACCACGGGGGCTATCCAGCCGGACATCGAGGTGGGCGACGTGGTGATCACCACCGGCGCGGTGCGCATGGACGGCGCCTCCGCCCACTATGCCCCTGTCGAATATCCCGCCGTGGCCCATCATCTACTGGTGGGCGCCCTGGTCTCCGCGGCGGAGGAACTGGGCATCCACCATCACGTGGGCATCACCTGTTCCTCGGACACCTTCTATCCCGGACAGGAGCGCCACGACGCCTTCCGCGGCTACATCCCGCGCCGCTTCCGGGGAATGACCGAGGAATGGCGCATGATGAACGTCCTCAATTACGAGATGGAGGCGGCCACCCTGCTCACCATGTGCGGGGTGCTGGGGCTCAGAGGGGGGTGCGTGACGGGCGTGGTGGACCGCCACGCGGAGGGAGGGCGCATCAGACCGGAGGCTTTGAAGAAGGGCGAGAGCAACGCTGTGGCGGTGGCGGTGAAGGCCATGGAATCGCTTGTCGCCGCGCGACAGGCGCAGGGATAATTCCGCGTGCCGACCAGGGGAGCTAGGCAGGCGACGGAAATCCCGGCCACCGCACGTTGCCGGCGGAACCCAGTCGCTCGATTGAGGAGCGCCTTTAAGACATTTTATCCGCTCCTCATCTCCACGCCGTTCGCGGCCCGGCCAAAAAGGCGGCCCCTTCATGCCGTTGCAGTGCGGCGATGTGAACAACGCCTCTTTCGCCTCCCACTCCACCAGCCGCCCTAACGCGAGGCCGCGGCGGGGGAAGGTCCGGGCACAGGGGAAGGACCGAGGCCCTCTGGGCACCGCACCTTCCCCGAACACGAATTTTATCGGGGGCGCCTCGGGAACCCTCCCTGCAGCAGAGGAACGGCCTCCTCGATCTTCGCCGTATCGGGGGCAAGACGTCGAAAGCGCGGTTCGCGAGCTGGCAATAACCGAAATCCTTCGATTCTCATCACGGAGCAACGCATCGGCCACTATAATAGAACCTGAAAGATCACGGAGAGGGAGGTGCGCATGTCCGGGAACGTATGGACCAGGGCCGCCAACAGGATGGTCGCCGCCGGGCAGGTCCCCCTGCCCGTCACCGAGACCCTCATCGAGCTCCTGCAGACCATCCTCGACGAGGAGGAAGCGGAGTTCATCCAGACTTTCGACAGACCCTCTTTGAACCTGCAGGAAATAAGGGAGCGCTGCGATCTGGACGATGCTTCACTCCAGGCCATGTTGGACGGCCTGCTGCACAAGGGAGCTCTCATGGTCAGCCGCAGCAGGAGCAGTGGCGTGGACGTCTATCACCTCATGCCCCCGCTCCCCGGCCTCTTCGAGCTGACCATGGTGCGGGGCGGGAGGGGGGAAAAAGAGAAAAGGCTCGCAATGCTCTTCGAGATGCTGTTCGACGAGCTGGCGGGCCTGGTGCAGGCCAATTACGAGCCGACCATGGAGGTCCTCAAGGCGGTGCCGCCCATAACGCGGGTGGTTCCCGTGGAATGCGAGGTGGACCTGAAGCAGGACACGGTCATGCCTTACGAGGACGCCATGAAGATAGTGGACAAGTTCGACACCTTCGCCGTCAGCCATTGCTACTGCCGGCATCACAAGGACCTCTTGGGAAATCCCTGCCGGGTGACGGAGGAGAAGGTCAACTGCCTCACCTTCGGACGCTCTGCCCGGTTCATGATCGATTACGGGTTCGGCAAGGAGATAACGGCGGAAGAGGCCAAGAGAATCCTCAAGGAGTGCGAGGATGCCGGCCTGGTCCACAAGTTCTTCCACGAGAAGAACGACCCGCTGAGGGACGAGTTCGCCATCTGCAACTGCTGCAAGTGCTGCTGCGGCACCTTCGACCTCTTCTACCGCGGCGCGGCGCCCATGATGACCTACGCCTCCCACCGTGCGGCCGTCGACGGGGACCTCTGCACCGGCTGCGAGGTGTGCGTGGAAAAGTGCCCCATGGAGGCCGTGGCCTTGGACGGGGAGGTAGCGCGAGTGGACATAAACAGGTGCATCGGCTGCGGTGTTTGCGCCTACCATTGCCCCAGCGGAGCCATGTCCCTGGAACGGACCGGCATGCGCAGCGTCTTCGTCCCCCCGCCGCGCAGAGGGTGACCGCGTCCTCACACAGGAGAGGACAGAATAGGGTTGGCGGAGAGGGTGGGATTCGAACCCACGGAGCCCCGCGAAGGGCTCAACGGTTTTCGAGACCGCCCCATTCGTCCGCTCTGGCACCTCTCCGCGCATCCCTATTATAGCCATCGGAGAAGATGCCCTGCAGCCGTAACCGGACCACCCGTTCTCCACCCCTGCATCTTCTTCCCCCGCCCGCTCCGTTCAGCCGACGACGAGGGCGAGCTTCAGGGCATTTCGCCTTACCGGCGAAGGAAGCGAAAAAACCACTCGCAATCCTCGCCATGCCCGGCGTCAGCGTCCTCCGCATGAAGAAGCGGCCAAGCCGAGGGCCATGACGGGCCAGTTCAGGGGCGAGCGCGCCGGCCCTCGAAAAACCCCTTCAGGAGGGAAAGGCATTCCTCTTCCAGGATGCCCTCGACGACCTCCAGGCGGTGATGGATGGTCTCGTCGCTCACCAGGTTATAGCGACTCCCGGCCGCACCCAGCTTCAGATCCCGAACCCCGAACACCAGTCTTGCCACCCTGGCCTGCACAAGGGCTCCGGCGCACATGGGACAGGGCTCCAGGGTCACGTACATGGTAGTCCCTTCCAGGCGCCACCCTCCCAGCCGACGTGCCCCCTCGACCAGGGCCAGCATCTCCGCGTGGTCCAACGGGTTTCCCGTGGCCTCGCGCCGGTTGTGGGCCCTCGCCAGCACCTCGCCGTCCTTCACCAGGACCGCTCCGACGGGCACCTCGCCCTCCTCCGCCGCCAAGCGGGCTTCCTCAAGCGCCAAACGCATGAAGTCCCTGTCTTTCATCGCTTTTACGGCTCCCACCAAAGCCCGGGCAACCTGGAGATACTTGCCCTAACGGGCGGGGCGAACTCGCTTAGCAGTGAGCAACAGCCTTCCTTCTCGCCATGGATGTTCGATTTCAGGCTCTGTCCCTTTCATCATAGTAATCGACGAGCAGTCGGTCGAAGTCCTCGCGGGTGAGGGGGTTGCCGAAGTAGTCATGAAGCCGGCCGCCCCGGCCCCAGAGCGGCCTCTCGTCGAACCAGGCTTCGGGAGGCCGGTCCTTTTCCCGCCCCAACCCTTCCCGGGCGTTCAGCTCCCGGTAGAGTTCCCAGGAAGCGGCGGCCCTTCCCATCATCTCCTCCAGGGATAGCTCCATGCCGGTCACCGCGGCCAGGAGGTCCCGTATCAACCCGGCATGGTAAAAGCGGTTGATCTGGAAACGGTTACAGATTCCCAGGGAGCTGAAGAGGCTGAACCAGTCCTCGGCATAGCGGGTGAGCCGGCCCGCGTTCAACCCCCACGGGGGAGAGAAAATGCGCTCCAGCGCGTCTTCCGGCGCCCCCATGCGCTCCGTGAGCCGCCGCAACCTCTCCTCCGGGAGGCCGGGCACGTAGGTGGCCGAACCGGCGCTGGCGGAAGTGGGGCCGCGCGGGGATACCACCTGCTCGAACTCCATGGTCCCCAGCCCGCTCACTCGCGGGTCGTACAGACAGTCCTGATCGCGTACAAGCATGGTGAAACGCCTCGTATCCTCCCCGAAAAAGGCCAGGGTGCCCTTCCAGCCCTCTGCCAGAGCGTTTCCCGCGTCGCCGCTACGCTCCGTGACCACCCGGGCCAGCCCGCGCAGGATGTCCGCCCCCCTCTTCAGGGGCACCCCCTCCAATCTATCGCCCTTGAGAATCCCGTGCTCCCTCAGCTCCAGGAGGTAGGCCGCCTGCCAGCTCAGGGTCATGAAATCCAGGCCCAGGTCGTCAATGAGGGCCAGGGTGGAGGCGGCCTCCTCGGCGTCCCGCATGCCCAAGGCGCAACCCAGGATGGCCGCGTTGAGGAAGGAGGTCGAATAGACCGTCCGTTCCGAGGATGGCAGACGGAGCTCATCCTTGTCGGGGAGGAAACAGGAAGGGCACGAGATGCGCCTTTTCTTCAATCTGAGATAGGCCTGTGGGCCGAACCTTTCGATGGCTTCCAGGAGATCTTTTTCTGAGGCCCCGTAGGGAAGGAGTTGCGCCACATACATCGGCCAGGCCCCGATCATGCCCAGCTCCAGGGCGGCTTTCCGCAGCTCATATCTTTGCAACCTGCCGCGAAGCTCTTTTATCAGTCCGCGAAGCCTCTCGGGATCGTCGACTCTCACCTCGCCTTTCCCCCTGGCCAACACCGCCTTCAGGTTCTTGGAACCCAGGACCGCCCCCAGGCCCCCCCGCCCCAGGGTGGCGCAGGCGTCGATCATAGCCAGGGAAGAATGGACGAGGTTCTCGCCCGCCGGGCCGATGGCCAGGACGGAGAAGCCCGGGTAACCCTCCCGGAGAAGCCGTGTGGTCTCCAGTACACCCTTCCCCCACAAGCCACCCGCGGGAACGAACTCCACCTTATCGTCCTCCACCGCCAGGACCACGGGCTCGGGGGACCTTCCTAGGATCACCAAGTGGTCCCAACCCGCCCGCTTCAGGTTGACCCCCAGCCCCATGCTCCCGGATGCGGAGGCCACAGCGCCGGTAAGAGGTAAACGCGCATTGGCCATCACCCGGGCAGCGCCCGGCACCGGCGTGCCCACGAAGGGCCCCGCCCCCAGGATAATCGGGTTCTCCGGGGAAAGGGGGTCCACGCCAGGCCTGGAATAGTCGAGGAACAGGCGGTTGTTTACCCCGAACCCGCCCAGATAGTCCTCGGCAAAGGACGGGGGCACGTCGGCGACGGTCGTCCCCCTTTTGGCGAGATCGACCACCAGTATGCGCCCCGCGTATCCTCCTTGCACTTCTTCCCCCCTTTTTCCCGTTCCCTTTCGCTCTGCCTCGTCTAAAGGGCCGACTCCCTCGGTGACATCGCTCCCTTTCAAACAGGAATTCCCTTATTATCCGCCTTGCAGCCCCTTCTTCGACCACTCACCGAGCGGCCGCTCGTCCGGGAGTAGTGCTCCGCAAATCCAATCACGAGCATCATCCCCGTTATCCAGTCCTACTCTAATTGCTCCGCTCCTCCGCCAGCAGAAAGACCGAACACGCCATATGCGTCCTTATCGATCCCCTCTCGGCAAGACAACGCTTCGCGCGCACACCGGCGGCGGTCAAGAATAATAGAAGCGTGCATATCCTGACCTCTGAGGTCGAGACCACCCGTTCTACTGACAACTCACGCTCTCCGGCCTGGGCGAGCGAGTAGACCATCGGGCATATACAAGGCGAACGCGGCTCCTGCCGGAAAAGAGCCCTCTTCCGCCTCCTTCCAAATTGCCGCTCCTCTTGGTCATTCTATAACTTTTTCTGGAGGGAGGGCATGAAAGGGAGAGACGTCCAAAAGGGTACTGGCCGGGAACGACCTAAAGGTGGGTAGGGCGATTGCCGAATCAAATTCACGCCATACATTGCGGTTTGCTCAGATCTTGGAGGAGGTGCCTGATGTCGGGCAGAGGCCGCGAGATGCACATGTTTTCGATAGCCGTCTCGGTGTCCTTCCTGCTGCTGGTACTGGCGATCATCGCCTACTTTACCGTGGATACGGTGGTCACCACCAACCGCAACCTCTCCGATGGCAAGCAGAAGGTCATCGAGGAGGCGGTCCTGGGACTCAAGGAAACCGGGAGCGCCTTCATCGTCAGCAATTTCTCCACCGAACTGCTGGAAATCTTCAACCAGGACCTCATAAACAAGCTTCTGACGGGCGATGTGTCGGAGATATACCGATACGCGACGAAGGTGATCCTCCTCTTTTATCCCGTGGATTTCGTGGGTTTCGTGTCCGGCGACGGATACCTCGCTTACGCCGCCCAGCCGGGGATCGACGTCAAGCCCGTCGATTTGCCCATTCCAACGGAAAGCCAGGAATACGTAACTCTTGATCACCTTGGAGACCGCAGTGGCTTCTTCATCTCCGTATTCTTCCCGGTGCAAAGCCCCATCCCCGGTTTTGGGGGCGGAGGAATCAGGACCAACATGATCGTGGACCGCACGGAGAAGATGTCTTACCTGGAGGAATATTACCGGGACCAGAGGAACGGCAACTTGCTGCGGATAGGAATCGCCGCCGTGCTGGCGGTGATCCTGTCCCTGCTCCTGACCACCTTCGGCCTCCGCTACCTCACGCACAAATACGTGGCCGGCCCTATCGAGGAGCTAAACCGCCAGGCCAGGGAGATAATGGAGGGCACTTTCGAAGGAGAGGTGAAGGTGGACGAGGGCAGCGCCTATGCCGCTCTGCAGGGATTGCTGCGGAGCGGGCAGAAAGTGCTCCAGCGCATGGAAAGGGAACTCGATGGCCCTTAAGGTTCCGCTTTGCCCGCTATCGGCCGCCGTGACGCAGCGAGAAAGGTAGGGTCCGAGGGAGGGTACCTGGGTTTGGAGCATGCCCCGGCAGGAGAAACCCGAAAGGGGCGGCCTAACGGTTCGAGCCCTCCCAAGATGCGCCGATTACGATAAAATAAATTTCTGTTTGATGTCGGAGGGCCCTTCGGCCCCAGCAGCAAAAAGGATAAAGTTTGGCGGCATGGTTAACGATATATTGTATGACTTAACCCTTGGAGGGTCTCTTTGACGGGGTGGAGGACCTTGAAGGAGGGAAGGTGGCCAATAAACTGGCGCAGGAGATAGAGAAGATACTTTCGGAGGCGGTGGGTGAGTTCATCGCCAAGGCCACGGTCAAGAAGAACTGCGAGCTGATAGGCTGCACCCCGGATACCCTCACCCCGGCCCACCTGCCCGAGTTGGCGGAGAAGATAAGCAAGTCTGTGTCCTTCTTTTCCGGCAAGGACGTGGGATCCAACCTGGCGGAGAGGATAAAGTCCCTCAAGGCATAACCTTTTCAGATCGTACAGGACATTTTTCCAGGTTTCCGCGACGAGACCATATGCCAGATCTCTCTCCATCACCTTTCCTCGCGAAACACATTCCTCCACCTATCCCGCCCCGCGCGGAAGGGGGTTCAAGAACCATGAGCCACCCGTAGCAACGGTGTCGACCGCCTCGAAAGGGCTCGGGATCGGCCAAAGACCGAAATCGCTTGTCCCTCAACCCAGAAGGTCTCTCAGGTGGGAAGTCCCAGGGAGGCCATGACCTCCTCCAACCTTTCCCTCTTTCCCTTCCACCTTTCCTCTCGGTAGAGAGGAGAGCAGTCCCGCGGGCGGTGTTTCTCCTGCAACAGGAGGAGGGCGAAGGCCAGGCAGCTCTGCTCCCCGCACTCCCTGCAGTTGGTCTGGGGAAGGAGTCCGTATATGTCCAGGGGCTTTATCTTTATCTTGCCCTCCGTGACGGGCTCTATCTCCTCCCGATGCTGGCAAACGTAGTTCAGGCGCTCTGCCAACCAGGCCAGGACCTCCTCGGCGTCGGCCACGTCTTCAGCCTTGGCTATGGTCACCCTACGGGGATAAACGGTGATAAGCCGCTGGCCCCTGGTGAAGGTGAGAGCGGGCCGGTCGCCGGCATAGGCGGTGGAGTTCTCCTGTCCTGCCCCCTTGTGCTTTCCGCCGCCCTCTCCCACGTACGTTGCATTGGCCAGCAACGCGTTGAGGTAGGGAAGGAGCTCGCTCACGTCCGTCGGTATGCGGGCGATGAGCCTGATCTTGGTCTCGTCGGCGAAGCAGGGCTCCACCTGCTCGATCTCGATCCTGTCGATGAGCATACGCCTTCCTTTCAATATCGTCAGGCCCTTCCAGCGTCGCTGCTCGTGCACTGGCCCCGACGAAACGGTTGTCCGCCTCATTAACCGTAACCCAAAGAGGGGGAATCCCCCGTTACGGTGGCGCCTTTCCTGCAAGGGCCCGCTTCCCTATAAATTCAATCCTCGCCCTTTTCCCGCTTTGGGCATCACGAACCCGGCTCACAGATTCCGATCCAATGTCAATCCCAGAGGGATAACGCAGTTCATCCCTCTGGCGCCTAAGGTTTGCCCTCCGGTCGGATGTCGCCCTCGTCCCGTGCCACGGACTCTAGCAGGCCCCTCATCCTTTTCCGGCCGTCTATGATACGAGGAATGGGCTTCGAGACACGCATGAAACATCCTCAGGCGGTTCCTTTCGCCTTTCTTATCGACCACCCCTTTGTGGCGAGTATATACTCGGCCTCCGCCAGCGCCTTCCCGACCCCTTCCGAGACGCTTTCCATGATCAATAGGTTTCCCCCACAAAGCTCCCCTCGCCTCCAGAGGGGCTCCGGGAGCGGGAGGAAGGACCCCCCCATAACCAGGCGTAGGGCGGCGAGGGCTGACCGGATCTTGCTCGTCTCCTCCTCGCCTTTCACGTCTCTGGAAAGGATGGGCAGAAGATTCCCGCTCCCCACCGGTCCCGGGCGGTTGTCCCGCAGGAACATCACCTCGTCGGCCAGCTCGCCGGGGTTCATTCGGCGAAGGTCATCCCGCCGCAGCAAGATCTGCCGGATCCTGAAATCCCTCACCAACTCACCGGATCGGAGGGGCAACCTATCGGCGTGGACCACGGTCACGATCCCCTCTCTCATCGCTCCCCGGAACTCCTCCGCGCTCCAGGGCAGCTCCTCCCGTTCCCCGAGGGAAAGTATCAGGTAGACGAGGCCCCGGGAGGACATCTCCGCTACGAGCTCTCTCAAACGCCCGAGATCCCGGCCATTGCCACGCCCTTCCGGAGTCTTTTCCTCGATCCCCATCCCTCTCCCGCCGGAGAGGTCCAGGACCACGGCGGGAACCGCTTGCCGACCCGTGAGCGCGCCGGCCAGGGCTTCCGCGGCGCGGCAGAGTAGTCCCGCACCGCCTCCCATTTCCAGCAAGGCCACGACATCCTCTCGGCCCAAGCCCTCTTTCCTGGCCACTCTCCTCATGATCTCCTCGAGACCGGGGGTCCTCGGCAAATCAGCCGCGAGTTCCGCGGGCAGGATGCCGAACGCCTCCATGCCCGCTTCCTCCGGGAAAAGCACCGCCTTGACCAGAACGGCCCGCTCTTCCAGCAGGCTCGCGGCTTTCCCGCCATCCGAGGCGGGGACGGCTATAGCCGTGGTGCACAGCTCCCCGGCCTGCGGAGGGGCGGGCACCAGCCGCAATCGGAAGCCCTCGTCCCTGAGCAGCGCCTCGGCGAGCAACATGTGGTGGGTGGAGGGAAATACGAGAATCGCTTCCTTCTTCCCGGCCACAGCCTAATCTTCCCTTCTCGCTTCCCCCGTCCTCAGCGTATACTCCACCTCTTCCAGGTCGGGCACCCTACCGTAGGCCACCAGCCTCCCGTCCACAGCCACCGCCGGGAGCACATATCGCAGGGAGAAGGCCACCCGGGAGGCGAAGTCCTCCTCTCCGGCCTCGCGCAGGTAGGAGGCCAGTCTGGCCAAACCCTCGGTATAAGCCCGGTCGTCGCTCATGGGGTATCGGACCAGCTCCGCAGACGGAAACCTCCTCTCCACCTCGGACATCAGCACCTCCAGCCGGGACAGCTTCTCCGCGTCCCGCAGGGAGACCGGCCCCGAACAGGAGCATGCCGGTGCGGGGATGAAGAACTCCACCTTTTGAACCGCGTCCGCCATGTCTACCACTTCCTCCCACAAGGCTTTCCCGTATCTCATCCGGCTCAGTCAATCGATTCGGGACGCCGCATCGCGCCTTTCTTTTACAGCCCTCCCGCACGCGGGAGCGCCGGATCCCGCGCGCAAGTGCCGGCATTCGCTTTGCCGGCCTGATCTTCCGCGCTACAGGAGGCCACGGCCTACCATCACCGGCAAATAGGACGCCGCCTCTACCGCCAGACCGTCTTGACCAGCAAGGCGAGATAATATATCCCCACCCCCAGAAAGACCAGGCCGGCACCCTTGCGGAAATACCTTTCCCACTTCTGCACCTTCTCCGCGTGTCGCGCCCAGGCCCCCACACCGAAGGCGACGGCCAGGGCGAAGACCAGCACGGGGAGGCCGGTACCCAGGGCATAGACGGCGGGCAGTAAAACGCCTCCTCCCGCCGTCCCCAGGGCCAGCGGGATGAGCATGCCGAAGAAAAGCACGGCGCTGTAGGGGCAGAAGGCGAGGGCGAAGAGGGCGCCCAGGGGGAGCGCTCCCAGCATGCCCCAACCGGACAACCTCTCCCCAAGGCGGGCTATGCGCCCTCCCTTGAAGAACGAGAGGTCGAGGACATCGAGCATCACCAGGGCCGCGAAGACGAGCAGGGGCCCCAGGTAATAAACCGAGGAGTTGCGCAGGAAATCGGAAACGCGCACCACGCTGGCTCCCACATATACCAGGAGGACGCCCAAGACCACGTAAGACAACATCCGCCCCAGGGTATAGAGCGCGCCGGCCGCCGCCGCCCGGCCGCGGTCGCCCAGGTCCCTGGCGATGTAGGCCACCGCGGCCAGGTTCGTGGCCAGGGGGCAGGGGGAGACGGCGGTGATCATGCCCAGCATTAGGGCCGCCAGGAGGGGGATGCCCTCCAGGGGTATGCCGGAATCACCTGAAGGCAAGCCCTCCTCCAGGGCGCGATCCAACTCGGAATGGATGTAGGAGATGCACCCCTCGCGGTTATCCCACTTGAACCACACCTCCTTGAGCTCCCGGAAAACCTCGCCCCCATCCCTTTTCAAGACCAGGAAGAGCGAGGAGCCCACCACGCCGAACCTCTCCACCAGCTCGCGGTTGGCCGGGTCGTCAATGGCCAGGCGCCTGAAGGGAACTCCCTCCTTACCGTGGCCCCGGTAAGCGGCCGCCGCCTCCTCGGCGTAGGCTTCCACCTGCTCGCAGGATATGCAACGGATGTGCGGGTAGAAGTAGAGCAGCTCCGCGTCAAATTCCGTGGTCCCATCCTCCTCCGACGCTCGAGCAGGAGCGACTAAAATCGCAAGGACGACTACAAACAAAAAGGCCGCAATAGAGGCTTTTAAGGCTAGGCTTGTAGTAGTCCCGGGACACTTGTCGCTACCCATTTCTCCGCTCGCCACCCACAGCCTCTCCCCGTTCTTCCGCTCTTCCCAGGTTTGCCTTTACACTCTTACCGGCCTGCACGTGCGCCCTTTATGCCCTGACGTCTCGACTCTTAAACCCTCTCTCGTCCACCTTCCGCCTCTTCCGGGTTCCGCACTTATCCAGACTTCCCCCGGCATGATTTGTCCATTGCCATCTCTCGCCCTATGCCCAGGTCTTCCATGTCGCGGATTTTTCCGATGCCGCGCAAACCGATCTCAACGACGACCCTCTGTGCCTCTCAAACCACCGGTAAAATGCTCGGAGTCGTCGGCCTCCTTTCCTTGCTGCCGGGACTGCGCTCCCCCGATAAGCATCACGGGCGTCGAGATACTGGCGACCGAGGATTCCGGCTACGCAACAGCACGGATCTACATCCTCCGGTAATCATGCCTGGCCGGCCAGGAGGCGGTTCAGCATGTTCCTTAATTCGGGTGCCCGCAGTAAGCCCTCATAGGCATCGACCACGGTTCCGTCGGGCCGGATGAAGAAGCTGGTCGGGATGACCCTCACCTGGAAACGATCGCAGAGAACCATCTCGGCGGGGTCATAGACGTCCACCACGACGAAGGCCACGCGACCCTCGTATTCCGGCCGCACCTCCTCGATGGCCTTCTCCATCTCCTTACATGGGATGCATTGATTGGAATGGAAATTCAGAAAGACCGGCCTCCCCGCCTGGAGGGCCGACTCTATGGCTTTCTGTGAGGGGCTCGCCGTAGTCTGCAAGCTTTGGGAGGAATTCCCCTTAAGTTCCTGTTCCTCTTGCTCTACCTCCGCCCGCATTTCTTCCTTGTGCCCGCTCTGTTCCCCGCAACCGCAATCCGCCAGGAAGAGGAAGGCCAGGGAGGCGAGTACGGCAAGGGACACGATAAGTATTTTTCCCGCCCTCGACCCCTCCTTTTTCTTCTCCTCACCACCCGACCGACGCGCCTTCAGGAATGACTTCTCGTAAAAGTCAGCCATGCCACGATTCCTTTCCCGTCTTCGAGTTTCCGTTCACTCTTTCGCAAACCGCTTTGCGAAATACGTGGGCCCGCAAAGCTCGACCGAGTAATACAAACGTATCTATCCTCATTTTGCCGATCGTTTCCATCATCCGTGGAGCGTGAAGACCCACTCAGCCAACCCCCAAAGCTCCTGCTTCCTTTCGTGCTCAACGCCGTAATGAGTTACCAAAATTGTCTCTCCCTACACTCAATGCTCCAACATCCGCCGGAGGGCGCTCCCGCGGGGCTCAACCCCGGCCGAGCCTTCTCCCGGCCTCACACGCCGGACCGCGACCCTGCCCCTCCTTTCTTGTTTCGCCCGTGAACATATCAGAAAGCCCTTACCGTCTCTCCTCAGGAGAACCCCCGTCGGCTGCCGCCACGGACGGGACTTCCTCGGCACGGAACCAGTTCTGGGTCCTGAGGCATATCTTCACCAGCAGGAGCATCACCGGCACCTCGATGAGCACCCCCACCACGGTGGCCAGGGCGGCGCCGGAGGCGATGCCGTAGAGCACGGTGGCCGTGGCTATGGCCACCTCGAAGTGGTTGGAGGCACCGATCATGGCCGAGGGGGCCGCGTCCCGGTAGTTGAGCTTTATCAGCTTCGCCAACCCGTATCCTATCCAAAAGATGAGGTTGGTCTGGATGAACAAGGGTATGGCTATGTAGAGGATGGACATGGGCTGGTCGATGATCAGCTGGCCCTTGAGGCTGAAGAGGATGATCAGGGTCACCAGGAGGGCGATGATGGTGATGGGCGTGAGGTAGTGGATGAACTTCTCCTGGAACCAGTCCATCCCTTTGCGCTTTAGTATCCATTTCCTGGAATAATATCCCGCTATCAAAGGCAAGGCCACGTAAATTCCCACGGATAGCACGATGGTCAGCCAGGGAACGGGCATGCTGTTCACGCCCAGGAGCCACCCTCCCAGGGGAGCGTAGAGGAAAAGCATGGTCAGGGAGTTGATGGCCACCATGACCAGGGTGTGGCCGTCGTTGCCCTTGGCCAGGTAACCCCAGACCAGGACCATGGCCGTGCAGGGCGCGATGCCCAGGAGGATGCATCCGGAGATATAGGACCGGAAGAGCTCCGGCCTGAGGACTCCGTCCACCAGGATGCCTCCCGTGGCGGGGACATAATGGGTGCCCAGGTCCGCACCGGGGATCCACCGCTTGAAGACGAAGCCCAGAAAAAAGGTGGCGATGGCCACCATGGTGAAGGGCTTGATGCACCAGTTGACGAAGAGGGTCAGGAGCACGGGTTTGGGGGTCTTCCCCGCCTTGATGACCTCGGCGAAGTCTATCTTGACCATGATGGGATACATCATGAAGAAGAGACACACGGCGATGGGGATGGACACCTGGGCCACGGAGACCTTGTCCAGGGCCTCCCCCATCCTTGGGAAGGCCTTGCCCAGCAGTATTCCGATGCCGATGCACACCAGAACCCAGAAAGTCAGGTACTTCTCGAAGAAGCCAAGCCTGCGCGCTACCTTAGGCTGTTCCACCGGTTGTTCCCCCCTCGGTTTTTTCGATTTCCACCGCCTTCGATTCAACCCCAGGGTGCGGTTCCCCGAACCCCGGTCCCTTCAAACCTTCCAAGTTACGGATCCGCTACACCGAAAATCCCCTAATAGATGCCTGCAACTGCACATCACCCGCGTCCCGGACCTCCCAAAGCAATTAAACCCGTTACACGAACTCCGCAACCCCGCCTTTAGCCGCCCAGGCGCACAATGGTTACTTTAAGACCGCGAGCTCATCGCATTCCTCCCTGAAGGGATAGTTCTCCGGAATCTTTTCCGCGCCCAGGACACGCAGGAAAAGCTGGTTTAGCCTAAACATCGCCTCCGGAACCAGGGAATAATAGGACCAGGTCCCGCTCTTCCTGGACCTGATGAGCCCCACGTCGCGGAGCACGGAAAGATGGTGCGACACAAGAGGCTGAGAGACGCCGAGCCTTTCCTCGAGGTAACAAACACTCTTTTCTCCATCGAAGAGCAAGCACAATATACGCAGGCGGGTTGCGTCGGCTACGGCCCGCAAGAACACCTGAAGATCGTTAACCGCTTCGCTTTCTATGCAGGGCCTGTCGAATTCGTTCATTTGTTAAATATTTTATATAAATTCTTATTTATATAATTCGTAACCGAATTTAATAAATAAAAATATCGATGTCAACTACTAAAGTCTTCTTCCGCAGTCGTACACAGGAAGCTGGGTG